>JAFMSA010000307.1 GCA_017353855.1 Alphaproteobacteria bacterium | reverse complement strand
GGTCGCCGGCTGAAAAAAAAGCAGAACATTTTCGCGCCACGGCGCCAGCAGTCGGTGCCCGGGATGCTCACAGCCCGTTTTCGGAGTGCAGCCGACGCAGCCGGTCCGATATCTTTTGCGTGACCGTGGGAAACGGGTCCTGGTCGAGCATTCGCGCAACTCTCTCGGCATAGGCCCGGCAGAGCAGAAGCGCCGGCCTCGTCAAATCGGGATCGCGCTCCGCCCGGTCGCAGATCTCGGCCAGCAAGGCCATTTCCTTCTCCGGGACCCACCGGGATAATTTTTCCAGATCCCCGGGTCCGATGGGTAACCCGGGTGCGGCAACAGGATTATTCATGTTGGGTTGGGCAGGCGGTCCGCCGGCGGTGAATTTCAGCTGCATCGCAACCGCACTCCGAGACTGGTGGCGCGCTTCGCTGGAATAGTACCCCAGTCACGGCATCGCTAACAGAGCTCACTAGGTCGGAGGCAAATACGTCGTAATTTTACTTTCCCAGCCCGCCGCAGATGCCGCCAAACTTGTCGCGCCGGCCAATCGATCGAGAGGCTTGCGGTCGGTGAAGCGCGCGCGGGACGGGGCCTCCCCCTGCGATGGAGCCGCGGGTGATGATCGAAAATTATCCAGTCCCGAGAAAGAGCAGCCCGGCGACGAGGATAGGCTTGCCCAGTGCGATAAGCACCGCAAAGAGTGTTTGTCGAGCGCATCTCCGCCAATCGGTCTTTAAGTCCTTCATGACGCCTTCTCGTTGGCCCTCCGATATTTCCGGATATTAGATAGATCTTGCGAAGAATACGTATTAAATCAAATAAATCTGGGTAAATGATGGTAAAAAGGGGTTTGGACCTTGCTGGAATCTTTCCCTGGCCGAGCGCCGGGCATGCGCACACCGGTTCTGCGGTTACCGCTCGGTAGTGTGACGCCGCGAGGTTCCACCTAGCCCTCGACAAGAATTGCCGAGCATTATGGCCGCGCGGGCAAGGCGCTTCTAGCCGGGTTCAGCTTCGGTCTTCTGGTTCGCGCGCTTCCCGGTTGGCACCCCGAAGCTAGTGTCCGTCCCCTCATCAAACCGACGGTGTTCCCCGCTTTCATCGCGGGGCCAACGGGACGGTGGCGGGATCGGGGGTCTGCTCGTCGAAGAGGCCGGCGACTGCCGCCCAGCACTCGCTGCCTATTGGGCCCGGCCTTTCTTCACGATTCGCGTCAGGTTCAGGCGCGGCTCGTCCGGCGGAGTGTGGAGGAGCCCCCGCAAAACGGCGCGGCAAATCGGGACAGAATTTTTTCAGAGGCCCGCTCAGCATGGAACGCGAGCCGGCAACGCGGCCAATCGCCTGACCTCGACCCTGCAGAGCGAGGAGGCGCATTGCGATCCCGGCCGCGTTTTCGCCCCTCCTCGCTGCAACATAGCCTCGCCCCCGCTGCAAACCTGTCCACGGCCAGTCATGCGCGCGCGCTGTCGGCGTGTGTCACGAGGATTTTCATCCTGCGCGTCCCGCACGTTGGATCCGCAGGTATCTTCCCGTACCCGATAACAAAACTGCAGGATCGATATTCGCATCAGCGATACTCGGTGCCGTTGGCGGCCATTTGTCGGGTCAACCAAAACCGCCGACCACAGCTACAACAGGCGATCGCGGCGCCCTGGCGGGTTCACGGCGGAAAGCTGCCGGCGTTGCGCCTCAGGCCGGTTGACCGGATATTGCGCAAGGCTATCCCAGCGGGGGAGACGAGGATGGACGAGCAGATCAAACCGACGGCGACGGCGTTAAAGCAGGCGGTCTGCGAGGCGATCGACCGCCATGCCGAGGCAATAATCGATCTCGGTGAGACGATCCTGCACAATCCCGAAACCGGCTTCAACGAAGTCAGGACCGCCTCGCTCGTCGCGCAGCGAATGAGCGCCCTGGGGCTCGCCCCGCAGACCGGCCTCGCGCTGAGCGGCGTCAAAAGCCGGCTCGCCGGCCGGTTGCCGGGGCCGCGGCTTGCCTGTATCGGCGAGCTCGACAGTCTTCGCACCTCGGAGCACCCCCTCGCCGATCCCGTCACCGGAGCGGCGCACAGTTGCGGGCACAATGCCCAGATTGCGGGGATGCTGGGCGCCGCTATCGGACTGACCGATGCCAGGATCGCCGAATATCTTTCCGGCGAGATCATCTTCTTCGCGGTACCGGCCGAAGAATTCATCGACGTCGAAGAACGTGCCGGACGCGTCGCCAAAGGCGAGATCGAGTTCATGCTCGGCAAACCGGAGCTCGTCGCCAAAGGGCATTTCGACGACGTCGACATGGCCATGATGATCCACACCGCTTCGCGCGAGGGCGCGAAGACCCGAGCCTTTCTGGCTGAATCATCAAATGGCGCGCTGGTGAAGCAGATCCGCTTTCTCGGCAGAGCGGCGCATGCGGGTAGCTTGCCCCAGCTCGGCGTCAATGCACTCAATGCGGCGATGATCGCGATGAACGCGATAGCAGCCCAACGCGAGACCTTCTGGGAGAAGGATACGATCCGCATCCACCCGATCATCACCAAGGGCGGAGACGCGGTCAGCGTCGTGCCGGCCGAGGTTGCGATGGAAACCTTCGTCCGGGGCGGCTCGCTCGACGCCATCATCGACGCCGACCGCAAGGTCAACCGCTGCCTTCGCGCGGGTGCTATGGCGATGGGCGCCGAAGTCGAGATCCAGACGATTCCCGGCTATCTGCCGCAACGCAATGACAAGCGGCTGGCTCAGATTTTCGGCGACAATGCCGAGGCATTACTCGGACCCGGCGAATTCACGGTCGGCGGGCATCGCACCGGCTCGACCGATATGGGCGACCTCGCGCATATGATGCCGGTGATCCATCCCTATGTGGTTGCTGCTGAAGGCAAAGGACACGGCGCGGACTGGCGGATCAACGAGCCTCAACACGGCTATCTGACGCCGGCAAAGCTCCTGGCGATGACCGCGATCGACCTGCTCTACGACGATGCCGCCCCGGCCAGAGAAATCCTCGCCCGGTTCGAGCCGGCTATGACAAAGGAAGCTTATCTGGCGTTCCAGCGCGGCCTCTTCCGCAAAGAGCGTTACGCGTTCGGCGACACCTGATGGAAAAGGAGAATATTGTTACTTTCATTGAAACGATCGGGCCATACCTATCAATTTTGACAGGTTCTGCGCCTCAGACGTAGGATATTAATAAAATGAACACGCCAAAGTTGGGAACGCTGTTAACGTTAACGTGTTTTCCTATTGCAATGCGGGACAAGTGTCCGCTGCGGCCTCGTGCGGATGCGAGGCCGGTCCAAATGGGAGAACGGATATGGCGGTGTTTGTCGAAGGTAGAGGAATCGCAAGCGAAGCCGAACCGGTAGGGCTGTTGACCGAGGGAGCCGCCGGCATCGCTGTCATCATCCTCTCGGTGATCGCTCTCGCCGGGATCTCGCCCGGCACGCTGGCCTCGATTGCGACGATAATCCTCGGCGTCGGCCTGATGGCCCAGGCGTTCAACAGCGCCGCTGAAAATTCGAAGCTGGCAGCTGCCCAGCCCACCGCGATCCTGGATCTCGGCGGGGAGACGATGTTCGACTCGTTGTGCGGCATCGCCGGCATCGTTCTCGGTGTCCTGGCGCTCGTGGGGATAAGCTCGGCCTACCTGGTATCCTCTGCGCTGATCACCTTTGGCGGCGCGCTGCTCCTGAGCGGAGTGATCGGGACGCCGCCCAAAGGCGCGCACGCGCCAGCCCTCGAGGGTCAGACCGAAGCCCGGCCCTATCGCGGCGCAGCTGCGACGGGTGCCGTGGAGATCCTGATCGGCGTCGCGGCAATCGTGTTGGGGATTCTGTCGCTGGCTTCGATGGTCTCGTGGGTCCTGGTACTGGTCGGGTTTCTCGTGGTGGGTGCGGGCTTGCTGATGGTGAGCGCGACGTTCAGCGGGACGGTGATGCGGTTCTTTACGACAACGGCTTGATCCGGCCCACCTGCGAGGGGGAACTCGCCCGTGACAAATAGTGGTCACGGACGCTGGGGCGCTTTTTGCATCCGGCCGCAGACGCCACCGTGCCGGCCAATCCTTCGGCACCCCTACTCTCGCCGCCTGCGCAGCTCTTCGCAGTTGCGCGAGCGGTGCTTTACGTGGAAAATTCTCGGTCCGCCCGGAATGCAATAACCTGGCGAGAGTTAATATCAACGCGACAGAGCGAACCTTTGGTCGGTGAGGTAGGCTGCAACATGTAGAGCTCGGAGTGAAGAGATGCCTTTCGACGGAATAGAGTCATTCGGAACAGATCAACTCGCGAAACTCGGGGCAGTGGAGCGCCTACTTGCAACCGAGCAACAATGGTGCAAGGGCAGGTTGCGCGATGCCCAGGGCCGTCACTGCCTGGTGGGTGCAATCGAGGCCGTAGAGGGCCGCCAGATGCTCCAGCGAGTCATCCTGCATGCCGCCCGGGAGGTGAGCGGCAAGCGCTACTGGCGGATCGAGTTCTTCAACGATGATCCGCACACGACCCATGCCGATGTGCTGGAAGTGCTTCACCGCGCACGCGAGAACATAATCGCCGGGATGATTTGCGAACCGCAATCATGGCACCGCAGATGGGTGCGGGGGCTGCGTTCCTTAATTCACCGCGTGCCGGATGTCGGGACCGCGCGTTATTCCGCACCTGTCGGCCCTTACTCCCCGGTCGGCACGCCTTCCGCGGTTTCCGAATCCTCCCCTGCTTACGCATGTGGGGACCGGGATACGCGGCGAGAGCGGGAAGCCGTTCTGGAACTGACGGGCTGACACGCTTCCGCAACGGGCTTGCGTGCGAGCGCCGGGCCTCAGTCCGGCGAGCAAGCGTTCGCGCCTTGTGTCTTGCGCGCAGGCGCCGCAAGGATCGCTTCCGGAGCGTCTGCGAGTGAAGGGATCCTCAGAATGCGTAGCTTGTGGTCGGATGCGGATGCCGAGCGGCTAGTCGAGCGCTATAAGTTGCGGGGTGTCGCGCGTGAGGTGGCGCTGCGCGTGTACACCTCGCGCCTGCTGGGCTGCGAGCCGAGGCTCGTGCTGCACGGCGGGGGCAACACGTCGGTCAAGACGGTCATGACAGACCTCCTCGGCGAGGAGGTCGAGACGCTCTGCGTGAAGGGCAGCGGCTGGGACATGGCGACAATCGAGCCGGCCGGGCTTCCCGGTGTGCGGCTCGCGCCGCTTCGCAAACTGCGCGAGCGCACCGCGCTGGCGGACGACGAAATGGTCCGTGTCCAACGCGCCAGTCTGCTCGATCCGAGCGCCCCCAATCCCTCCGTCGAGACACTGCTGCACGCGTTCCTGCCGCACAGATACGTCGACCACACGCATTCGACAGCGGTGCTGAGCCTCGCCGATCAGCCCGATGGCGCCGGGCGCTGCGCCGATCTTTACGCAGGGCGGATGGGACTCGTCCCGTATATCATGCCGGGTTTCCTGCTCGCCAAAAAAGCAGCCGAAATCTTCGAGCTCGATCCCGACGTCGAGGGGCTCGTGCTGTTGAAGCACGGCGTGTTTAGCTTTGGCGAGACGGCGCAGCAGTCATATGAGCGGATGATCGCGGCCGTCTCGCTGGCCGAGCAGCAACTCGCCCGTCGTCGCAACACGGTGTTTGTCCCCGCCCGCCTGCCCGCCGCGATTGCCCGAACCGCCGAAGTGGCGCCTATCCTGCGCGGCGCATGTGCGATCGCCGATCCGGCAGGGTCGGGCGCTTACAAGCGTTTCATCCTGGAGTTCCGCTCGAGCCCCGCAGTGCTCAACTACGTAAATGGAGCA
>JAFMSA010000002.1 GCA_017353855.1 Alphaproteobacteria bacterium | reverse complement strand
CGCCCTTGTGGCACGCTTCTATCGCCGTTTACTCAGTTTACTCGTTTACTTGTGCGGGTCTGGCAGTTCATTGACCCTTACGTCCGCGCAAATGCCGACCTCGAAGCACCGGCTGGCATAGGCGGTTCAGTAGGATAGGGCCGCTGGCCTCAGCGTACGGACGTGATGGCTCACTACGCTGCGTCACTTCCGTTCAACGTAAAAGACCTGCATACCTCCGGGGGTCTTTTCCCGGACCAGATTCAGAGATGGAGTCTTCTCCACAAGCTCGCTCAGCTTCCGAAAGCCGTAGTTCCGCGGGTCGAAGTCCGGCAGCAGCTTCAGCAGATGATTGCCTACCGCGGCCAAATGTGCACGGTTACTGTCCTTTGTAGCTGCTTCAACCGATTGATCAAGCGCTGCTCGAAACGCTTCGTCATCATTTAAATCACGGAGTGGTTCGGATTTGGACGGCACCGTTTTCGAAGGACCGATCGGTTTGGCTTTGAAGATTTCGGTGTAAATGAAGCGGTCGCAGGCGCTGATGAAGGATTTGGGCGTCTTTTCCTCGCCAAAACCATAGACAATGAGGCCGTCTTCTCGGATACGAGTGGCAAGGCGTGTGAAGTCGCTGTCGCTGGAAACGAGGCAAAAACCTCCCAATTCCCGCGTATGCAGCAAATCCATTGCGTCGATAATCAGCGCGCTGTCGCTAGCATTCTTCCCGATAGTATTGCGGAATTGCTGGACAGGCTGGATCGCAAGCTCCGATAGCACCTTGCGCCAACCACTCAAGCTTGATGTTGTAAAATCGCCATATACTCGTTTGACACTGGCTGTGCCCAGCGACGCGATCTCACTGAGTATGTCGCCTACAACCGCAGCGGACGCATTGTCGGCATCGATGAGTACGGCGAGGCGGAGAGTATCGTCTGGCATCTATCGTGATTCCTCAACTCACTCAATAAGCGCGCTGACGGGGAACCCAAGGACAGTTGAATAGGCATTCGCCGCATCGGGCGAGGTATTGGTCCCGCATCGCGAAATTGAGTCGTGGCGGGCCATCCCCGACCATGATCGCGTGGTGGGAGGGCCGGCTTCGCCTGACGACCGGCGTATAGACTGCGGAAATGCACCATCAGGGTTCGTGCTCGCGTGCCTCATCGGATTCGAAGTTGGCATAGGTTTGGCGCGTGCGTCCCGCTCGAAGGAGCGTTCGTTGAGCCTGTAATTTGATGCTGCAAAATTGGCGGAAGCGACGATATGCGCGCCCGCTCGTGCCGAAAGGTCCTCGAAAAGTTCCGGCGATCTCTTGACGGTGAAGGTGGCAATGTGGTCGCGAATCCCTTGCACAATTACGCGTTCCCGTTCCCCTTCCCGTTCCTGCACCGGTCCGTGGTGCATCCCGGCAAACCCTAGCGTTCCGGGCCACTGTCGGAAGCCGGTGAACGGCATCCGGCGGCCGCGGCGAGCAACCCCGGCGCGCCGATGAGCTGATGCCCTCGCTGCGACGGGTTGCGTGATTTTACTCCGTCGTCAGTTCCAGCAATGTTCACGTCACGCCTTTTTGACAATCCGGTGCCGGTGGGGCGATGCAGGATCGCCGCAAAACCAAAACCGACAAACGAACACGGACGCATCTTTGCGGAACTGGTCGACGAGGTGTCAGCCCCGCGAAACCTTCACCAAGCGTGCTCACAAGGGAAGGATAGTTCATAGGGTGCACGATGGCCGGCCTTCCGTCACCTTCCGGTTCGCTCCTGGTCGTGTGGGAGGGGGGTGATCCGGTTTCCCAGATTTGGTTGGAACGCCCGTTCTTGTTGGCGCCGCGCCTTTTCTTCCTTCTTGGCCTGCTTCATTCGGTCTCGCTCGGCGCGTTCAAATCGGTAGTGTAATTGGGTTGCGCATGCGCCCATCTTCTACCGGGCGGTCTTAGGTTTTAATCTCCGAAAAATTGTTCCGGGTTGAGACTGGGCCTGTATGCGGCTTTTGTGCGAAGCAATCCAGGCCTTGGCCGCAGCCTCGGTGTCGAAAGTGCTGACCGTCGTCGGATTGGCGTCCGGTATCGAAACCTTCACGCCGAATCCACCGGCGTCGAGCCGGACGACTTCGTAGATCGCTTCGGAGTATGGATGCTCTTTCACATCCCGCTATAGATCGAGCTGGTCTTCGCGAACCACGCGCTCACGACCATCGATCTTCGCTTTGACGTGGTATTGTAGGATGCCGCCGGCTTCGGGAAGCGTTTTCACAATCGTATAAACGCCCCGTGCGCTCGCGTCGGTGTAGCGATCCGGGGTAAACCTCACAGTCTGGCCCTCTGAATATTTATGTTGTGCCACCGTTGCCTCCAACAAGGAACGGCGCAACTCCGAGCGGCGCCGTTCTGGACTAATTGCGCCTTAAGCGCTTAGGGGGGCTTTAGCCGTTCCGACCGCTCTCTAGCTTGTAGCTGACCCCTTTGCTCTCCATTCAGATAGCCTATACCCGAGCGGTCGACGGTCGAGACATGAACGAACAGTCCTACGATCCGTCATCGGACTGAATAAATCCATAGTCCTCCTGGGGAATTGAACCGGTTCACGGTTCCGGTAGCCATAGGAAGCCTTTCAGGTCCAGGAACCGGCACGCACCTCAACGTGTCATGTCAACCGTCGGTTTGGACGCAAACCGGCCCAGCGCTCTGGCGAAAAAGCGAGCCGAACCAATAGTCGACACCTGATATGTGGCGGCCCGTGAGCATTCTACAAGAAGTGTCCCGCCGGCCAACGACGAGTGCGGTTTTGGGATGGGCTACGTCCGAGATCGCCAAATGGTCTCGAACATGGCTTGGCCGGCGGAGGCGCAAGACTGCGAGGCGGCCATCGGGCGAGCGGCGAGCTTGCGACTATCAAAGATCGTTCCCGATGAGAGAGGTGAGCGCGATCTTGTTGCACGGGTCAGCCGCTGGGCGGCTTGCCTTAGGTGGCAAATCCCGACATAGGAGGGCGCGATCCCCGTCTGCAACCCCAAGGATGCCCGCCCGTGCCCTTCAAGGCTAATTCCGATCGCCTTTATCACATCCGGAAGCAGAAGGATCGGATAACGAACTTGTGGTTCAATGTGGCGCTCCGGATGCCGGACGATGGAACAGGCGCACTACCGTTGCTTCGGCATGTCCTTCTGAATGATCCGAAGAGCGCCGCCTACAAGCTGGGCCTGCTCCGGGCGCTGTGCCGGACTCTGGCTCGGCCGGTTTCGGACGGGCCGCGCCGCGCTCGACTGGTTGCGCCCGTATCTGCCTCTCTTCGCGAAAGCCTCCCGTAAATACCAACGGACGTCGGCACAGCGGGACTCGGTTCGCGGAGGAAGCTTTTCAAAACCCTCTCTCGGCGGCCGACTTGAGAATCGTTGCCCGGTTTGCTCTCGATAGCGCGCGCATCCCATACAGCATACAGCCGTTCGAGACGCCGCTCAAACGATCGACCTGATGCCGTCCACTTTCACTTACCCGACACGTGGATGCTTTCAGTGGAGCCAGGTCGCATTAGAGGCCTGCCAAGCAGCATTTCAGTTCGGTGCCGGCTACCTGATGGCCTCTGGCTGGATGCGCGTCCCTGGCCACCTTTGGCGCTCGATGCGTCAGAATGCAGCTTGGATCGAGCGATGCTAAAGGATCCCGGAGCGCGCGGAAGCGGTCAAGAGACCGAAACGTTAGCTGAACTTGGCGGTGGGCGGCCGGGCGCCAGCTTGTGTTTCGCAGCGCCTTGGCGTGTGAGCACGCGGGGGGACGATGGACCGGAAGACCGCCTTTGTGGAAACTGCGCCGCGGTAGATATTACGTCTCTCCGTCATTTTTGTCGAATGACGGTCAATCGCGAGCAGGCCTGCGAGATCACACGATATCGGCTTCAAACCGAAGCTGCGCCGTCGGAGGGCCGCGCAGTCAGCCTCTGTGTCCGGTGGGAATGAACTGGAAGTCTTCAAGGGAAATCCGCTCGAAGAACGCTTTGTGCTCACTCTGCGGGAACGGCCACAGGACGGGCGTCGGCTGCTCACCAGTATACCAATTCTTACAGCCGCCAACCCAAACCGTCCCCGGAAAGGCGGTGTCGAGCCGCGCGAGAAACTTCTCAGTCGCGGCCACGGTCGGTGAGAGCGCCGCCCGGCGGGCCCGTGCCTGCGCAATGAGCCTCATAATACAGCCAATCTCCTGGTCGAGGCCCAACGGCACCGGTACATTGTTCACCGGGGCGAACGGACCATAGAGCATGAAGAGGTTGGGAAACCCCGGCAGCGCAATCCCACCGTAAGAATAAACCGTCTCTTTCCACGCCTCGTCGATTGTCATGCCGTTCAGGCCCGTCACCCTCATCGGGCGCATATAAGCGTGCACATCGAAGCCCGTGGCATAGACGAGAACGTCGAGCTTGACATGGCTTCCGTCCGCCATGACGACGCCGTCAGGTATAATACGGGCGATCCGTCCCTTAACGATATGGGCATTGGGGAGCTGCACCGCCTCATAATAGTTCTTGTCCGATTTGGGAATGCGGGTGCAGCCGAGATTGTAGTCGGGTGTGAGCTTCCGTTTCAGCTCGGGATCCTTGATATAATCGAGATAGGACCGGTACTCGCGCTCCATGGCCTCGCGCTGCGGTCCGGGATAAAGGCGCCAGGCATCGCCTTCGTTGATCATCTGCCACAGCCGACGCTGCTCGCGTTGGTAGCCGCCTGGCAGTCGCAGCCGGAAGCGCTCACGCCAGGTCGAGTACGGATTTTCACGAATATGGACCCACTGCGCGCGGCGGATGAACTGGGTGACATCGCAACCGGCCCAGGCCAACGCCTCTGTAATCTGCACGCCGCTGGCACCGCTGCCGATGACGCCCCAGCGCTTGCCATCGTATGAAACACTGTGATCCCAGCGCGCGGAGTGGAACGATGGGCCGGCGAAAGTCTCGCGACCCGCGATGTCCGGAAACAGCGGCGTGTGCAGAAAGCCGGTGGCGCAAACGAGAACATCGGCTACATCCGTGGTCCCCTTGGCGGTCTCGATTTGCCAGCAACTGTTCGCGAACCGCGCCCCGACGATCTCTTCGTTGAAGCGGATGAATTTCGTTAGTCCGCGGTCGTCCGCGACCTTCTTGACATAGGCCCAGATCTCGCTCGCCGGCGCATATTTGCGCGACCAGTTGTAGTTAGGCTGGAAGGGAAATTCGTATTGGCGTGATAAGACATCCACGAAAAGCCCGGGAAAGGTGTTGTCCCTCCAGGTGCCGCCAACGTCGCCGGCCTTCTCGTAGACGGTGAAATCGATGCTAGCACGCCTGAGCATCTCGGCCATGAATAGGCCCGAAACCCCCGCGCCGGCGACGACGACCCGAAATTTGCGATCAGATATCACGCCTCACCCCCGATTCTTACCGACCACAGTTTAAGCCGTTGGCCGCATCCCCGACAACCGAGGGCGATTCGAGCCGGGGCAAGAACAGCTCGCGGCTGTGACTTGAAAGTCGAACTCGAAAACCGTTAGCGCGACGCTATGGGGAGTGCCGACTGGCTAAAGCTGCTTTCCGCGCCAACTGCTTTCTCCGGCCGCGCCGTCACGACGGTGTGAAGCGCTCGGAAGCCGACCCGATTGCGTCGGACTGGCGCGATTGGCTGACGATGCGAGCATCGCATTCATGCTGCCGATCGGGCGGTGGAAGGGGTTGCCGGCCCCGCGGCAGCGACAGCCTGGACGCTGGTGATTGTAACTATTGGCCGCTGAGCCGGCATGAACCCGGAAACCGATCCCCGGTCTGTTGGGGCTATTATTCCGGAGGGGAATTCCTACGGATGGAGGTAAGCAGCGGCGTGCCGGCAGCTTAATGCGCGAAATCACCACGCGGTCCGATCAGCGCCGCGCAACGACGGCGTAGCGGCGCCCGCGCAAATTAAGGGGTACGCACAGTTTGGGTGAGAAATTTCGACTTTCGCTAGGCTCTGTCCCGATGAACAGCGATATTCGGCGCGTTCGCCCCATACCTCGGCCTCGCGGGCCCCCCTCTCTGCGCTCGCGGGGATAGGGTTGGGGTGAGGGGCCGTCGCCCGAAGAGCTATGAGCGTCGTCATTTTCTTTGTCGGAGGGATCATGGACGAAGCTACGAGGGAAGGGGGCCAGCGGGAGGTCCCGCCGCTCCCCGAGCTGCGTTTTGCCGAGATCCGAGCAATATCAAGACCGCGCTACACCGGCGATCGGTTCAGCTATATGGAAGCGGGGCCGCCCGAAGGGCGGCCGGTGGTGCTGCTGCACGGCATCGGCGCCAATTCCCTTCACTGGCGCTGGCAGTTCGCTGACCTTGCCGTCCGCTGGCGGCTCGTCGCCTGGAATGCCCCGGGTTATCTCTTGAGCGACGCCTTACGGGCCGAGACCCCGAGCGGCCGCGATTACGCCGACGCGCTCGATGATTTCCTGACGGCACTCGGCATCGCCGACTTCGATGTCGTGGCGAATTCCTTCGGCACCAGAGTGGCGCAGTGCTTCGCCGATCGCCAGCCTGGGCGGATCGGTCGCGCCGTCTTCACGGGCACTAGCCTCGCTGAAGGCACGCCGCCGGAAGAGCGCGTCCACGGGCTCGAAGCGCGGGCACGGATGATCGCCCGCGGCGGCTACGGCTTTGGCGAGCGCGCGGCGGCACTGCTTGGATCGACGGTATCGGTCACCACGGTCGCCCTGGTGCAGGAGACGTTGCGTGCCACCAACCCCGCTGGCTTCATGCAGGCCGCCCGTTTCGCCGCGAGCGGCGATATGCCGCCGCTCGGCAGCGGACTGACGATGCCGCTGCTGATGATCCAGGGTGCGGAGGACCGGGTCACCCCGGCCGCCGCCAATGCCGAGCGGCTCGCCAAGGTGGTCCCGGAGGCTCGGCTGGTGACGCTCGCCCGATGCGGCCACCTCCCCGAAGTGGAGATGCGGCTGCGCGTCAATGAGCTGATCGCGGCGCATCTCGGTATCGCTGCGGCGAGTTAGCCCCGGGATCCGGCGAGCAGATCCGTTCGGGGAGCCCAAACCCAGAGCCTATCTTATCGCTGCACAATTTTCACACGCTGATCGAACAACACCCGCATGTGCGCGATGTGCTTGCGACGCTGCCGCGTCCATGAAGTCTTTAGACAGGCTTGAGATGGGTAATCTTAAATCTACTGACCGGGCAAAGATCAAAGATGAAGACTGGGTAATCAGCGTCGGGACACTGCACGCAAGCGCAGCAGCCGACTGGACGCCCCAGTCCGACGGCGACTCGATATTACGACGCCGGAGCGGGGCGAAATCCCACTGTTGATTCATCAATGGGGGTTATTGCTTTTGAGCACAAGACATCAGATCTTGCGTTATCAGCGCATTCCTCGCCGCGGCCGCCCATCCAATCGCCGTTGCCGTTCGGCAAGCGTCAACGGGTCGCATCGGGTTTCATGATCCATAGACCGGAATCGCGTGCTAAAAAGCAATAGGTCTGCCATCATGTACGACAACCGCGCCTGTTCGTCATGGCACGCACCCCGCATCTGAGCCGCGCCCACATTGCCAGGGATCTGTTAGGACCGGCGCTCCACTTGGCCGGCTTCGCCCGCTCGATGGACTGGTGGGCCGAAGGTCCCATCGCGCACGCCAATGATCTCCAACCGGCCGCCTCAGCAGGCGGTCCCGCAGGTCGAGGATGGCAAGCCTGCATTGCCCGAGGCGGTGATGCAGGACCGACGAGGCCGAAATCCTGCTCTCGAAACCGCGGAAATCGGACGATTGCCGGTTGAGTTCCTATGCTCGTGCTGTCAAGCTGTGAGCCGCAGGCGCCGCCTCGGCGCCCCGTAGTAAATCCCGGCGGGAGGAGACGGGCATGGCCATGCAACTCGGGCACGTCCACATCAAGACCAGAGAGGATCCGCAGAAGGTCGCGAAGTTCTACATCGACAATTTCGGCGCGACGGTGAAACGGGAAATTCCCGGCCGCGGCTGCCAGCTCGACCTGCACGGTGTGCAGCTCAATGTGACGACGATCATCGCCGATCAGAACCATGAGCAGCATGTCGGCATCGAGCACATCGCCATCGAAACCGACGATTACGCCGGCACGCTCGCGAACTTCAAGAAGAACGGCGCGCAGATCCTCGAAGAGCGCGTCAACAACGGGCGGCATGTGTGCTGGGTTGCCGCGCCCGACGGCGCGCAGATGGAGCTGATCGAGAAGGTCTGAGGACCGGTACCGCCCCGCAGCGGTACCCACGCCGGTGGGATGGGCCGACCTCGCTCGCTTGGCTCAAGCGGCCCATCTTTCCGGATTGTAATCCCACAACCCAGTGCCGGCGCCGCTTGGCGCGATTGAGGGCCGTCTCGCGGCCGCATAGCGTCAGCCGGGTGGCGAGACCGATAGTCTGCCGATGCGCGTCGCTTGCCCGTTTTCCGCATCGATCCTCGGCGATACGGTGGCTGGTCGCTACATCGGGGGCCTGCCAAGGCGGCGAACGGTGAGTTCCGCCTCTGCACCTTGGAACAGATGGAGCAAGCGATCCGGCGCGGCTCGCGCGGCCAAAGCCGCCAGTTTTGCGAAGCCGAGGAACCAGCCGAACGCTGGAGGCGTAAGGCCGTAAATCAGTAATAGTGTGCGCCGCCATTGACGTGGATCGTCTGTCCGGTGATGAACCCGGCATCTTCACTGACCAGGAAGAGGCAGGTCGCGGCAATCTCATCGACGCTGCCTTGCCGCCCGAGCGGGACGCCGGCGGCGTTCGGCAGGTGACCTTGATACCACTCCGGGTTGTCGCGTCGCGTCGCGATGCTTCCGGGCGAAACGACGTTAACGAGGATGTTATGGGGAGCGAGCTCCGAGGCGAGTCCGCGCGCCATGCCGATCAGCCCCATCTTCGCCGCAGACAAATGACTGCGACCACTGCCGCGAGCGGAAATCGCGCCGTCGCCGACGAAGAACAGAATGCGCCCGTAGCGATCCCTGACCATTGGCTCGATCAGGGCGCGCGTCAGGTAGAGCGGCCCGTCAAGAACCACACTCCGGATCAACTCCCAATCCGCATCGGTCGTTTCAGTGAATGGCTTGTGCGGCCGGATCGCAGCATTGTTGATCAGGATGTCGACCCGGCCGAACTCGGACAGCGCCCTGGCGGCCAGCGCCTCGACATCGGCCTTTTTGCCGACGTCGGCGAGAATAGGGAGCGCCTTGACCCCCAGATTCCGGGCCTCACGCGCTACGCTCTCAGCCTCTTGCTGATTGGAGCGCGCGTTGACCACGACATGCGCCCCTTCGCCGGCCAGCCTCAGCGCAGTCGCACGGCCGATATTGCGTCCCGATCCGGTGACCAGTGCGACCTTCCCTTCGAGCTTGCGCATTCCTAATCATCCATACGATGTTTGCATCGGATTCCGCCTCTCGGCTCCGTCTGTGCAGCACAATCTTTCAGAAATGCGCGCTGCCCGCTACCCCCGAAGCGGACGGTGTGCTGCGGCTAGGATGGCGGTCCAGCTCAATGCGGTAAAATCCGCCTGCTGCGTGCGACGACGCGAGTCCGCCGCACGCCCCGCAAGCCGCGCTGCGAAGGCCACACAGCTTAGTAGCTCCGTTGTTCGGCGGCGCCCCTCGCCGGCGCAGTGGCCTCGTGCAGCACCGCTCAGCTGCGGCAGCACGCGGGAACGAGGGTTCTGGCGGTCAATCGCGGCGGTGAAATCGCGAAAAATCGGCACTTGTCCGCCCGTCCTCGACCATCTCGCAGGCCTCGGGAACGACCTCGATCATATCCTGGCCGAGATCGCATTCAGCCTAGCGCCTAATGGATTGGCGCGTGCATTGAAGGTCCAAACGTTCGCAATATCGATAGTGGCATGCTGCTGGACTTCCCAGAGAACTACAGTGGGGGAAGCGTTTGCCGACGCGGCAAGCCGCGCAATTCTTCCCCGGCAGGGAGAAATTGACCGGCGGCATCGTTCGAGGGTTCGTCGGCCTCGCAGTCGAAATAGAACGGGGTCACGAAGACGTCGCGCCAGTACTACGGGGGGTCGAACTCTTCCAAGCCTGTGAGCCTGCACTTTTCCACAATGATCAAGCGCTCATACATGAAGCAGACCAGCCGGCGCCGCCTTCGAGGAATGCCATGTTAACGTCAGCGAACGGGCGGAGATACTCGACCGTGGCGATGTGGTAGGCGCGGGTGGCTGCGCGTCGGGCCTTGTCGGTGCCGACCGGCGGCATCCACGCCGACGGGCACTGGATCGCTACGCCCGGTCTTTATCGAGGGATCGTGCCGAATCGGTGCAGCGTGCTGGGGCCGTCCGTGCAAAAGCACGAAGGATCTTGCGCCCGCGCTGTCCGCGTGCCTCCTCGCCCGGCGGCTCGACGAAATCGGCCTCGATTTCGCGATTATTTACCCCACGGGGGTTGTGGGCATGATGCAATCGCGACAGCTCAGAAGCAGTGCTGCGGCGGAGTGTGATCCGCGTAATCTGCGCCAGATCTGCGAGCAGAGCCTAAAAAAAACCGGCATTGTCAGGCGCGCATCACTGAGGTCCTGCTCAGCGCCCCTTGTCGTGTGAAGGTGCGCAGGCTCGGATTGCCATCTCAAACCTCGCTTTAGCTCCTGGCCCGCGGGCGAATGGGCTCACAATCGGCAGGTCGATCCCGGATCGGCGATATGCTTCAACCCGCTCGCGGCAATGTTGCGGCGTTCCGGCAATACTGGTGGCATCGATCAGCGCATCGCTAACGGCCCGCTCGGCAGCGTTCTGATCGCCGCGCGCCCAGGCTGCGGCGATAGCTGCGGCCTCGTTAGTGAAGCCGTGTGCGGCGATCAGGCGGTTGTAGCGCGGAAAGAAGCCCGCATAGAAGGCCAAGCCGGGGCGCAGCGCATTGAGCGCCTGTTGGCGGGTGTCGCCAACAGCGATCGGCAGCAGCGATGTCACGGTCACCTCGCCTGGCTGCCGACCGACCCGCAGCGCCCCTTCAGCCAAGTGACTTCTGATCCCGGCGGCCGTGTGTAGAGTGCTGCGGGTCAGTATGATGCCATCAGCGATCTCGCCGCAGAGGACTGCCATTTTTGGGAACACGGCCGACACATAAATTGGGAGCGCGCGCCGCCGGGGGGTAAACCATAGGTCGAACTTCTCGGTGCTGAACGTCTCCCCATGAAAACGCACTCGGCCATCCCGGGCCAAACGGCGTATCAACTCCACCGTTTCCCGCACCCGGGTCAGTGGCTTGGCGTAGGGCACTCCGTGCTCGCCTTCGACTTGCACTTTGTGACTGGACCCGATGCCCAGGATAAACCGGCCGCCCGACAGGTCGTCGACAGTCAAGGCCGCCATGGCGATCGTAGGGGCAGTGCGGACGAAGACGCTCGTGATGCTCGTTCCCAAAAGAATGCGTGAGGTCTGCGCCGCGCAAGCGGCAAGAACTGCGAATTGATCCCCGCCGTGCCCTTCGGCTACCCATGCCGACTCATAACCAAGGCTTTCGGCAAGCCTCACACAGTCGACGATCTCGGACGGGCTAGCACCTCCCGAGAATGCAATGCCAATTCTTCGGGAATCTACCATTGAGTGGACATTCGCTGAGTCGGCGCCGGTTCCGCGCCCAGGATCGCGCTTTTCGAACGAGTTGGGCAATGGCAAAATCGCGCCCGCAGCGCCAGAAAAAGACGCTGGCGCTGCCGGCGCCGACCTCCGCAATAAGCGGCATCAATCCGTGAGCGCCTGCCGGACGTGTGTGTCACCCTCTCCTCTGAGGTATTGCCCGAGATTGGGCGACGCTGCACCGGATCGAAAGGCGCGCCGGCGACCAGAGGCGGCCATTTTGGAAGTAGCCGAAACCTTCCTGGTTGCCATTGTCATAATCCAGATAATACGGGAACCCCTCGGCCACTGCGGCCTCAAATAAATGCATCAGCTAGTTCTGCGCGGTCGCCCAAAGCGGAAAGATCGAAGGGTCCGCCGCGTCCGATCTTTTGAAATACGACAAGCGCCCTTTCATTAGGACCAACCCGGTTCCCGAATTGTGCCCAGGTGTCATAGTCGAGCGGATTGCTGCACGTACACCATGTGGTTTATCGATCCCGATCCGCGGAGGGTCTTGTCTCGTGGCATAGGGTCGCGAGCGGCATCGAGGCTCGGCTCAGGGTCGTGAATCATCGGGCGGGCCGCCCTCAGCAACAGGAGCCGCGCCTGCAGGGTTCTCGGAGAGCCTGTTGGCCAGCGGAACCGCCATCCACGATGATGTGTAGTCGTCGTCAGGCATGCGCGTCCTCCCTTGCGCTGCGCGCCGCGTTGGGATTTTTGCAGGATCGCGACCAGGAACGGGCCTAGAGAACGCCTTTGCCAGATCTGTCCAGCCTACCGCTTACCCGCTTACCCTGCTCCCTCTGATCTCGTCCCGGGGAGTAAAGGCGCGCGGCTGATGCCCAAAAATGCGCCATCAGACGATGGTCGCCCTCGGCTATCTTCATCGCATGCAGGGCGCGCGCGCAACGACGATCGATCCGGCTATCGCCAAAGGCTCATGGAGCGAGATTTTCCGGAACGGCCTCGGCCTTTATTCGGCGCTGGTAATCGGCGGCATCGCGATGAACGCAACGCAGATGCTGGTCATCGCGATCATAATGCCGACCATCGTCCGCGATATCGGTGGGGCGAATTTCTACACCTGGGCGGCGATGCTCTACACGATCGGTGCAATCCTCGGCGGCGCCTCAACAGGTACCCTATGGTCTCGTCTTGGTGCGCGGCGCACCTATACGCTCGCCGCCGGTGTCTTCGCGCTGGGTACGGCGTGCTGCGCTTTGGCGCCAAACATCGGCTCGCTGATCGCCGCGCGTGGCGTGCAGGGGTGGGCCGGGGGACTCGTCTCGGGAAGTGGCATGGCGCTGATCACCACCGCGTTCGACTCACGATTGCGTACCCGTATCATTGCGATCTCACAGGGTACCTTCACCGCCTGCCATCTGAGTGGACCTATCGTCGGCGGTATGTTCGCGGAGATGCAATGGTGGCGCGGTTCGTTCTGGATGATGGCGCCGCTGATGCTGGTCTTTGCGGCGCTCGCCTACTGGAAGATCCCGGACCGTTTCAGCCGCGGGGCCGAACGCAACCGGCTTGCCGGAGTGCCGTTTATTCGGTTCGCAACGCTGGCCGCCGGCGTGCTGTGCGTCGCGGCCAGCGGGTCGGTGTCGGGGATATCAGTTCGCGTCCTGCTGATAGCGGCAGCCGTGACGCTTGTCGGTCTGACCTTCCGGCTCGACCGGAGGGCCGCCGATAACCTCTTTCCTCGGCGCGCTCTGGCGTTAGGTGCGCCGATCGGGCTGGCGCTGTGGATTCTCGCTTTGCACGGGATGACGCAGACCTCGGTGACTTTGTTCCTGCCGCTGCTGCTGCAGGTCGTGCATCGGGTGTCCCCGATTGTGATCAACTTCCTTAGCATCGTCATTTCGATGGGCTGGACTGCCGCCACCTTCACGGTTTCGGGGTGGTCGGGGAGGCGTGAGCGCTTGGCGCTCTTATCCGGGCCGATCATTGCCACGACCGGGCTCGCCTGTCTGACGGCGGTGGCTTTGATGCCCGGGCTCACGCTGATGACCTTGAGCGCGTTCACGATGGGGATCGGTATCGGAGGATACAACGTACACCTCGTCGCGCGGGCAATGGACAGCGTGGGTTCCGACGAACATCGCAGCACCGCCTCCGCCTTGACCTCGGTACGCTCGATCGGAACCGCGTTCGGGGCGGCGATTGCCGGGGTGGTAGCGAACATTGCCGGGCTCGGGGACGCTATCGAGCCCGGAGCGGTCGGCGACGCCGTCACCGCCGTGTATATGTTCTGCTGCATCCCGTTCGGGCTCGCCGCGCTGCTGATGTTCCGCTTTGTCCGCATTACGCTCGTCAAACCGGAAGCGGTGTCAGTGGCTCGCCGATGACGGGGCGCACGCGATAAGCCGTGCAGACCGTCAGACACCCGCGGAGCGCTATTCCTCGGCTACCCTCAAGCAGGAGACCGACGCTTTCGTCCGCGAGCCCTCGAGAAATTTTCGCGGAGCGGACGTCAGCTCAGCACGTGCTGGCCTGTGGGCCACGTATTGGCTCGGGGCTCTTCTTGGGATCGAGAATCATAAAAGTCGAGTGGCCGGACACAAGCGCGGCAGGCTGCCGGGTACCACGACGCCGCAGGATCTCGAGGGTAATCTGAACACGTCGGGATTAATGACACGAATGTCCACAAAAGAGCCTTAGCGGCGGCGATCGCGATTTCCGACATCGTGATCGAGAATTTCAGCTCCCGCATGTTGCAGAAGTGGGCCTCGGCTAGAGGGAAGGAGCCGGCCTTTCTCCCGATCTCGGCATTGCGGGTTTGGGGTCTCTCGACAACACACCGATCGCAGGCAACGCTCATGAAAGCGTACCTATGACCACGGACGAGGAATTTACCTCTGGCGAGCGCGGCTCGGTCGCCCCTTGGGCGTGTTTCCCGGCCGCAACCCTAGCGGGCCTCCGCGCGTCTTTCGCTGCGCGATCCTGACTCTCGTCTCTGAGATTGCGGCGTAAGGGCTCACATATAGGCGGTGCCGCGGCTCCCTCGAGGCCGGCGAGCCTCAGATTATTGACCATTCGATTGTACCCGGGACGCTGCATTTTCGCCGCTGTGGGCGAGTGCGCTTGAGAGATTGCGTGCCGCCTTCAGCGCGCGACAATCGATGATGTTGATGGGCGGTTCCGTGAACCATTCCGCGACTGTCTCTCGAAAGAGAGCGAGCCAGCGCGGAAAAGTGATCGCGGCAGCGCGCCGAGTTTCTGATGCGCGGCGAGCATGTCGTCGCGATACTCACGCTCACGCGCCGAGCGGAGCACCAGAATTCATGCTTCTTGGCGATAGGAGTATCCCCGCGCCCAGCCAAGGCGCTCCCGAAGATCGGCGCGGGCACCATCGCGGCGGACATTGGCATAAGAGCGTGCCACCAGCGCGCGCCGATCGATTCTTCCGTGATGCTCTCGTACTTCGTGGCTGGCCTCGATCAAAAAAGCCCATGACTTCCACCGATCGCTGCGAAGATGGCTAGCAGGGAAAGGGCCAACATGACGCGGTGCAGCCACAGCATCAGGTCCAGAGTTTCTTCGGGGGCACGCCCGGCGCCACTGTGAACGATATGGCGGAAGATGAATGGCTCGACGAGGAACAGCAGTGCGGCAAACAGTACCCATACACCGATCATAAGGTCCATCCACCAGTATTCGACCTGTGTGAACCGGTCCCATAGGTCGTAGTAATAGAGCATATAGAGGCCGCTGAGCAGGACCAACAGTACAGCAATTCGGGCTTGCGGCGCGAAGCGATGCTCGATCGCATCGAATTCTCGAACCCAGTTTGCTCGCGACTTTTCCTTCATTCCTGGCAGGAGCACCGTAGTCACGAGCCACACGCTGCCAATCCAGATGACGACCCCGAGAACGTGAATGGCCCGCGCCACAATGCCCCAGTCCATCACATCCAACTCGTTGAGCATCCAAGTATCTTTACCGTGGGTTAGACCGGGAGCTCCAGTCGCGCAGCTAGCAACGCTCACGGGCGCTCACGGGGCGGGGTAAACCGTCCCGATTTAGGAAACATGCTATCCCACCATAAGGCTCCCGACTTCTGTCGGGACCCTTTTACTCACGGGACGTTGGACCGTTTGGTTAACGCTCGAGCCAGACATCGCTCAGATCCTGGCCGATGAAATCGGCTTGGCCTGATACTCCACCCTTGAGGCTCGCCGAGGTTGCGACAATGCGGTTCCACCATAAGCGAGGAACCGTGTAGGCCTCGGTCAGAGCGTGACGCTCGAAATCCCGCACGGTCTTTGCACGCTTGCGCGGATCGCCGGTCACTGCCTGTCCGATGTAGAGCGCGTCGAGAACGCGGTCGGTGGACCCGGAGTAATACCGGGGAGAGGTCATGCGAGACGTATCTGGTCAATTGTATCGTCGGGTCGTCGATACCCGGCATTTCGCGCGACATTGCCGCCTCACGCGAGGAGGCCAAGCGGCTTCTCGACGAGGCCGGGATCCACGATCTCAAACTCAACCTTATGGTTCGCGATATCCCGATGCCGCATTACGCCGGCGCCGACCTCTTGGCCGAGAGTTGGCGGACGCTCGGGGTCACCACAACTCAGGACGGGCGCAACATCTGGGATTGGCAAAAGGTGATCGACAGCGGCGAGTTCGACGTGGCACTCGATTTTTCGGGCGACTTCTACGGTGACCGGCTCGGATTCGGGGGTGGGCCATGTTCGAGCCCGGCCGCATCACGCCGCCCACATATTTGAAGAAGTCGTACGCTGCAGCTTTGCTGCGGCACCCCACCGGTCGATTGCGAGCGAAAGCGCGCGCCGCACCCGCGCGTCGGTGAAGGACGGGCGCTTGGTGTTGCACCTCGCCCGGCCTGCGGCCGCCTGCGGGAAGAGTCAGAAGCCGCACCTGGCTCGGTTCGGGAGAGAGGGCCGAGCTTGCACGCCGCCAATGCCCGATGCCTTCACGTAAATCCGTTCAGTGGAGCTGGCCTTCTAGCCAGAGCTCGAACTGTCCGAACAGCTCGTTCTTCAGTTCGGTCGTCAATGGCGCGCCGCCGGATGCCTGCTGCCGCTCGTCGATGAAACGCGAGAAGACCTCCTTCAGGTCCTGCGGATTGGGGGCGCCAGCGAGCTGCATATTACGCTGCAGCCACTGCTCGGCCGGCGAGAAGCGTCGCCAGCCCGGAAGCTCCGCGGCGATGTTCACCTCACGCCATTTCGGATGGTGCCCGGCTCGAGCAGCGATTGAAACCCGGTGAAAAACGCGTCGACGAAATTCACCAAGTTTCGGTAGCGGTCGGAGCCCGCCTGGAGATTGGCGGCCATCAGTACGGTCCCCACCGGACCGTATCGATCGGCTTGTCCCCCGGCACGAGCGCGGGGTAATCAGCGACGGTGAGCTGCGTCGGCACGTAAGCGGCGGTTACGGCAGATATCCGCGTCGCGGTTTCGTCTGCTTCTCATGGCGCAGACCGGTCGCCCGATTTCCGGGGCTCCACCCTACTGAAAGTCGAATGACCGGCTCGTCCTGAAGACGATCGGCCAGAACCGGAGGCACGGAGGACAAGGTGTAACGGCGATCGAGAGCGGTATCCCGGTTCGATTGCGCGGGCGTTTTGGCGGTTTCGGCGCTCCGGTCATCGGATGGCCAAGCAGGCGCCGGGTCGGCACGGACCCAAAGCTGGTCGAATGGAAACGGCCGTCTGCCCCAACAGGGTGCGATTGCAACCAGTTTGTGCACTGCCCTACTGCATCTCTCCCAACTTCCCCTCGATGTTCCGCTGAACGGGCGAGGTCATCACGACCGCGATGACGTTCTGGCGGGTGGCGAGCACGGTGCTGCACGCTGACGCACCGACGCACCGACGCACCGACGCACCCTAACGGACCTGCAAGCAGCCACCGGCAGCGAGCAGCTGAAGAAGCTCGAGGTACATCGCCGATGTGAGCACGCGTATCGAATGTTCTGCGCGCGCAACGCAGGCAATACCGAATGGTGATTGTAGCTGCGCAGCGCGTGTCGTCTTATGATCCATTCATACGGAACAGTCGTCAAACGGGAGGAGGTAAGCATGGGTAAGACGTTGTCGCGGCGGGCAGCGATGACCACCACCGCTCTGGGATGGGCTGTTTGGCGCGTCGGATTGGCGCAGGCCGCACCCGTATCGTTCAAGGTGCCACTGTCCGGTACGCAGCAAGTGCCGCCGGTGCAGACCAGCGGGAGCGGCACGGCCGAGCTCACCTACGACCCGAGCACGCGGACCGTAACCTGGTCAGTGACCTACAACGGCCTTTCAGGCCCGGCCACGATGGCTCATTTTCACGGCCCGGCGGCCCAAGGCAAAAATGGCCCCCCCGTCGTCTGGTTGAGCAAGCAGGGAAGTGCTTTGACGAGCCCCATCACCGGCGAAGCGACGCTGACCCCACAGCAGGCGCAGCAATTTACGGCGGGCGAGTGGTATATCAATGTTCACACCCAAGCGCATCCGGCCGGCGAGATCCGCGGTCAGGTTGTCCCGCCCAAAGCCTAGTCCGATATCTCACCGAGGGAAAAAGGCGCAGTCAGACTTGCCCATTTGTGGCACGATTATCCCCTGAGTTACCTGGACGCAACGGGTCGTTCACAAGAGCGAATTTTTTTGGCCCACAAGACTCAAACCGAAGCGCGTGAGTTGGCGAAGACTCCCGCGCCGGTCCTTTTGGTCTCTGACCGCATCGATTCGAAGAACTGAGGAATCCATTCGAAAGTTGGTCTTGAAGCAGGCCCGCCGGGAAAGCGCGGTCTTGGAGCGCCGTTGATCCCGGTGGAGCTCAGCCTGCTAAAATTCATTTGCGGGCTAGCTTCCATTCCTGCCGTGGACGAGGCTCGAGCACGAAAGCCACCGTTCGTTACGGGGCCCTGTAAACGAGTGAACGGTTGTAGGAACTCTGGATAGCCTAACTACTGGTTTATACGAAAAACGTTCTCGGGTGGCTAGGTGAAGCTACTGTCGCTCTTCGGCAACGCTCGCAAGGAAACAGCCTTGTAGAAAAACGTCTCACTTGCTTTTTTCCCTCTCTTTGGCAAACGGTTGAGCGCCTTTTGACGTAGCGATTGGGGGAATCATAAATTCAGGGGTGCAGGCCAAAGCGGGCGCCCCGCAAGGGGCGTCTCGCGCAGCTTGGATTTGAGCATAATGCCGGGGAAGCACGTAAGTCATCCCCACAACCGGCCCGGTAAAGGCGCTGCTATATCGCTTTTTTCGCGCTGGCGGATTCCCTTGGTTGTGATCGCGAAATCCCCACGCGTCGGGACGAGACCCGCGAGCCGAACAACAAATAAGCCAATGGGAGGCACGGGCATCACGCGGTGTGCGCGACCGGCCTGAGGTTTGTCTCGTAGCCGAGGGTGGCGAGCTGAGCGACGTGCTCCGGGAGCATTGCCTCGACCCCGGGTCCAACTGGGAAACGGGCTCTGCCGCACCCAGATGCAGACGCAGCCGAAAGCGATGGTGATCGGTCACCCGCCCATCGAGCGCCTCGCAAAGCGCCCGCCGGGTCGCCTTGATCCGCCGGTGGGCCAACCGGGCAAGCCGCCGGGGGTCGCTTTCACCGGCGATCAGGGCTTCGATCATCTCCCGGCCGGAAACGCCCATGACATCAGAAATGACCGAGTCAAGCTTGACTTAATGTTGGCCTCCTCAAGAGTCTTTTGCAGGCGCTGAACATGGCTGGTCTGCTCGCGCACCAGGTGCTTGCGGGTCCGTTGCAGCGTGCGCAACTCCTGGAATTTCTCGTCCGGGACAAAGCTGCTGCGGATCAGTCCGCAAGCCAGCAGATCGGCGATCCACGTCGCGTCGTTGACATCCATCTTCTGCCCGAAACGTTCTTGATGTGTGCGGCGTTCGCCACGATCAGCTCAAGCTCGCCGTCGCTCAGTATGTTCCACACCGGTTTCCAGTAAACCCGGTAGCCTCCATCGCCACATGACTGCACCGCGCCTCCGTCAGCCACGCCGGTAAGACCCGCAGACCGGCCGTCGTCGTTGCGAACGTCCGGCACTCGCGCTCGACCTTGGCGCCGACCATGACGCGCACCTTCGCAACCACGGTCTTCTTGTGCACGTCCAGGCCGGCAACCCGCTCATAGATCACATCCATTGCGTCCCCTCCGCCGTTGCTGCCGCCGGCGTGGTGGCGTCATCAAAACACTCTAACAAACGCGAGCCGGTTGACCTTCTTCACCGGGGCTCAGCGTCAAAGTGAGCGGCTCCGAGGGTCGCGATACGCGGTGCCGTCCTTAAGCATGTGGTAGATTGTGGTGAGCAGCGGATGCGGCCACCGCGCAGATGGCTTGGGGGCGACGCGGCGGGCCTTGAGGCGCCGGAACTGCGCCCTGAAATAGCTGTCCTTTTTCTTGATGGCGGGACCGCGCATTGCACCAGCGTGGTCTTGAGCCACGGAGCGCCGTTGCGCGGGCTCTCGTTTGCCGCCGCTCTCGTTCTGCCCGGGGCACAAACCCGTGTAGGCGACAATGTGGACTGCCGTCGCAAAGCGGCCCATGTTGAGGCCGGTTTCCGCCAGGATCATGTCTGCCGACCGGACATTGATGCCGGGGACATTGCAGATCTCACGGCTCAGCGCGCGAAAGGGTGCCTGGCCGGCAGCCTCCCGCTCGTGATCGATGCGGCCATTTACCGTCGCGATTTCCGCGACCACGGCGCTGATCGCATGGTCGCAGCATCGTACTGCTGCAGATGCAGATGCAGATGCCAGGACGGCACCGCGAATCGCGATCTTGGGGACAATCACTTTGACAAACGCTCACAACCCACCCGGCTCGTCACTCAACTTGCCAAGCTCGGCTATGAGGCAGATCTTCGGCCGGTTGCGGGTTGCGGCGGGCTGCGTGATGGCCTGATCGCCCGCGCTTCGATTGTTTGTTTCTTCCTAGTCCCGCACCGGCGGCGCGCGGCCGACCCGCACCGGACGAAACGTTCGGCAATCCGGCGGGTTGATGTAGCCTGCCTTTGCCGGCCGTCGGCACGGAGGTCGGTCTATATATGGGAGCACGTGGCAGATCGTGGTGAGCAGCGATACGGCCACCGCGCAGGTGGCTTTTGGGTCGCCGCGGCCGGCCTTGAGGCGCTGGAAGTGCGGCGCGAAATAGCTGCTCTTTGTCCATCGCCCGACCAGAGGGGCCCGTGCCATCGGGAATGACCGAGTCGATCTGGATGTTGGCCTCCTCCAGCGTCTTTTGCAGCCGCTGGACATGGCTTGTCTGCCCGCGTACCAGCTGTTTGCGGGTCGGTTGCAGCGTGCGCAACTCGTGGATATTCGGAGGTTATCGGGTTTACTGAAAACCGGTGTGGAATATCCTGAGCGACGTCGAGTTTGAGCTGGATCGTCGCGAACATCGCGCACATCAAGAACGTCCCGGGCACAAAGACGGATGTCAACGGACCTGCAGTAGTACGACCTGGAGCAGTACGACACCCTCGAGATGCGATGATGCGATCAGCGCCGTGGGCGCCAAAATCGCACGATGATTGCCCGGATAGATCACGAGCGGGAGCCTGCCGGCCAGGCGCCCTTTCGCGCGTGAGATCTGCAACGTCCCGGCATCAACGGTCGGCAGGCATGGCTCCTGGCGGAAACCGGCATCGACATGGGCCGTTATGCGACGGCAGGCGATATTGTCGCCTGGATGGGTTTGTGTCCCGGGCAGAATGCCCGGACGAGATGCTGGTTGTAGACTCGTCGGCCGGATGGCCGACGCTCCGGACCAAACTGCGGCCGAGGCGAATGGCCTCCTGGCTTGTAATGATAGTCAGAATTTGGGTGCTGCTTGGCAGAGTCGCCGGAAGCGATGGTGGTCGGTCGCCCGCCGATCGCAAAGCGGCCGCAGATTAGCCCGCAGGCTAGCAGGTCGGCGATCCACGTTACATCGCCTTCGCCACATGGCTGCACCGGGCCTCGGTCAACCATGCCAGCAAGGCCCGCAGACCGGCCGTCCCGGCACCCGCGCCCGACTTTGGCGCCGACCGTGATGCGCACCCACCGTCTTTGTGCACGTCTGCGCGTCCAGGCCGGCAACCCGCCCAGATCACATCCATTGCGCTCCCTCCGCCGTTGCTGCCGCCGGCGTGGGGGCGTCATCGAAATGGACCTTAGGAAACGGTGCTCCCGAAGTAATCGGCGACGGACATCCACGCTGTGTCCTTGGCTGATTTCGATGGCTTATCATCTGGTGCGGACAGGGCGGCCGACCTCGGCTTCCCAATACGTACAGGCCTGCACTGCCCGATGCCAGTCTGCCTGTGCTGTGGCACGGCCGGTCACGCGCGGTGATCGAAGTACAGTCGGCGGATCTGGCGGCGCCCGACTTGCCAGCACGGGTTCCGCGTGACGGGCACGCCGATGCAGAGAACTCATCTGCTGCTCGAAAAGGAGATGCCGAGCCTGTCTTCGGACTCGATGTGGCGATCAGAAAGTAGCCAGGAATAGCCAACAACCCCGCGTGGTAAATGTTGCAGGACGGCAGCTAGGCGCCAGGACTCCGGACGACGAAGCCGACGGCATGCATTGTCCATCGCAAGCCGTGGTCCGCGCGCACCGCCAGTCCGCGGGGCATGATGCCGAGGCACCGAAATCGCCTGACGGCGGCGGGCGATGCTTCTATTATTCTAATGAGCAGCGCAGGAAGCGATCCGTGGAACAGATCCTCGTTCCCGACGAGTTACCTGCGTATTGCTCTTTCGGTTGCAACATGGAGGATGACGCTCGCGTGCATCGTTTGAAAGTTAATAGTGTGCTACGAGCTGCGCCAAATAATTGACTGACGAGGTCAACAGCCACCGAACAGCTCTTCGGTGGACTTATCGATTGACGGATCGAGCGACAGCGAGGATTACGCGTCTGCAGCCATCGCCACGGCTCGCCGTCGCTTAACTGAGGGAGGATAACACGGTGAGACTTGCAATCTGGTCGACGACGACACCACGCGAAAATTCTACGCATCCAGAAATGTTCCAGCGTCAGCTCGAGGAAGTCGAGCTGGCAGACCGCGTCGGCATCGATCAGATCTGGTTCTTCGAGCACCACCTCCAGCCCACGGCGCCGGTGCCGTCGCCCAACCTCTTAATCGCTGCCGCGGCGCGCAGGACCCGCCGCATCCGCTTCAGTAGCATGGTCAACATTCTGCCGTTCCGGCATCCTCTGCTCGTCGCCGAGGAGGCGGCGATGCTCGACAACCTCACCGGCGGGCGTCTCGATATGGGCCTCGGCCGGGGCCTGCGTCCGCCCGAATTCGAGGCATTCGGCGTGGACCAGCAGCAGTCGCGCGAGATGTTCCTCGAATCCTTCGACATCATTCGCCGGGTCTGGGCCGACGAGAACTTTCAGCATCAGGGCAAGTATTGGACGGTACGGAAGGACGCACCGCTGTCACCGCCGCTTGTGCAGCGTCCGCATCCGCCGTTCCTAGTCAGCGCTCAGAGCGAGGAGACGCTGCGTTGGGCCGCCCAGCACGATATCCCGTTCGCGCAGATCGATTCAATGATCGATCAGGCGAAGCGCGACCAGGCATTCTATCGCGGGGTCCAGATGGCGCATGGGCACCCGCCGGAGTCGCGCCTTTATGTAATGCGGGAGATCTATGTGGCCGACAGCGATGATCGTGCCCGCGCTGAGGCCCAACCTTATCTGCTGCAATATTGGGAGCTCTGGAACCGCTATACACAGTTCACCCATGGTGGAAAGTTGCCGGACAGCTACGATTTCTGGCGGCGCCAGGCGCCGATGCTGCATGCGATGAGCTTCGACGATATCGTCGCGAGCGACATGGTGATCCTCGGCAGCGCGGACACGGTGGCGAAGGCTATTCTCCGCCTAGCGAGCCAGCTCGATTTGATGGGGCTTGCGATGATCTTCAAGCTTGGCGCCATGCCCTACGACCTGGTCGAGCGCTCGATGAGGGCGTTCGGCGAAGAGGTAATGCCGAGGATCCGCGGAGTTCTCGATCGCAGTGCGACTGTCAGCCGCGCAGCTGCACGGTCGAGGTGTGTCGCGTAAATCGCCGCTCAAACCGCGGCATGAGCGGGAGCCGCCTCTGGCGCGGCGTGGTTTTTGCGTCATCGTCCCGTTAAGCGGGTCATACCGGTGCATGAGGGCGCGCGGATTGAGATCGCGGGGGAATCGAATCATTAGGGCGTCAAAAATCGGTGGATCCGCCAGAGCAGGGGACAAACGGCGGTCATGCTGGCATATACCAAGGCGCCGTGGCGCCGCTCCTGGTCGCCTGCCTACCCGGCTGGAACCGGCGATCACGTTGATTGCCACCGGATCGTGACCGTGGTGTCCGCCTCGGCGGCCCGGTCGAAGCGGCTGAAGGAAGGGTGTCGGGGTCAGGGGTTCTGATGTTAGTAAGGTCATCGGGCGGCGAGGGGTCGCCCGGCGGCGTGAGTTTGCGGCGCTCGTCGGGCAATGAAGCTTCCATGCGACGCCAGCCGAATAGGTCCAGAACCGTGGACGCGCGCCGTAGGGGCATCACCGGGCATCGTTGCCATCACAATCGGCATTGCTCTGTACCGACCATTCTGGAGTAGGGGCGAAGGAAGGAAGCCGAGCATGAGGCGAGGATGAACCCGGAAGGACTTGCGTCGCGATCGCTGACCGACCTCATCTCGCTGCGCGGTCGGGCAGCGGTGATTACTGGTGGTGGGCGTGGCATCGGTGCGGCGATCGCCCGGCGGTTCGCAGAGGCTGGGGCAAATTTGGCGATCGGCGACATTAATGAGCCGACCGCAGCCGCAGTTGCCGGCGAGACGCGGCAGCGCTTCCAGGTGCAGGCGGTGGCTACCCGGCTGGATGTGACCGATTCGACCTCAGTGGCGCGGCTGGCCGCACTGGCGGAGGCGACGTTCGGACGGATAGACGTCTGGGTGAACAATGTCGGGGTCTTTCCGCCGGCAATGCTGACTGAGACCACCGACGCTCAATGGGACGCAGTGCACGACGTCAATCTGCGCGGTACGTTCTTCGGCTGCCGCGAGGCGGGTAAGCGAATGGCCGCGGCCGGACGCGGCGTGATCGTCAACATTACATCGGTGTCGGCCTACCGGGGGCGCGCCTCGATCGGGCATTACAGCGCAGCTAAGCATGGAGTGGCCGGGCTCACCAAGTCGCTGGCAGTGGAATTGGGGGGACGCGGGGTACGCGTAGTGGCAGTGTCGCCGTGCATGACCGAGACCCCGGGGTTGGGTGAGCAACGCCGGGCATCCCAGAGTAGCGATACCAGGAGTGACAGCTTTCAGGAGATGGAGGCACGCATCCGAAGCAACATTCCGCTCAACCGGTTCGGGCACCCAGACGACGTCGCCCGCGCTGTGCTGTTCTGCGCGAGCGACTTGGCGAGCTTCGTGACCGCCTCGACCGTGTTTGCGGACGGCGGGGTCAGCGCGATTTAGGTGGTCCCTCCCGGCTTACCCCGCCGGATTACTGCCGAACAGTGCCTCCAGTGCTTGCATCCCGCGACGCGCGACAAACCTCGCGTCTGAGGCACGGTAGCGCGCGTTGAACACCTCAAGCGAGATCGGGCCGGCATAACCGGTGGCCTCGACGCGATCCACAAACGCTCGCAGCGGCCTCACCCCCTCACCGGGGAACATGCGATAATTACGAAGCAGCTCGCGCTTATCCAGGCTCGCGGTAGGGAAATCGCTCAGCTCGACCAGGAAGATCTTGTGGCCGGGGATCTGCTCGATCGGCTCCAAAGGGCTCTCGGGCAGAAAGATGTGGGCAGCATCGAGCACCAAACCGACGTGGCTGTGGTCTGCGTCCCGCACAAGTTCCCAGCCCTTGACATACGTATTGATCCAGCTGCCATAGCAGATCGGTTCGAAGGCAATGCGGACGCTGTTGGCGCGGCCGAGCTCGCCGATGGCCTGCAGATCGGCGACCGCCTGCGCCCAGTTGCGGTCGACGTTGTCACCGACATTGGAACAGAGCACCAACATGTCGCAGCCGATCAGTTTCATCTGGTCGATGAACTGGCGGGCCAGTTCCATCTTGCGGCCCCTCACGATGGCGGGCGAGCCTTCGAGGTCACGCACGCACTGATAGGCCGACACAGCGACCGCGCTGCTGCGGATCAGCGCGATGATGGCCTCCGGATCCTCGAAATGCACAAACAGGTCGGCCGGCCACAGGGTGGCCGATGCGAAGCCGGCTTCCTCGATGGCCGTCAGCCGGTCCGCAGTCAAACCAGTCATGTTCGCGGAATTAAAGGAGAAACTGTGAGGATTCATGGCGGTTCCATGATGGTACAAGGGTGCGGCTTATCGGCCACGAGCTTACCCGACGATCCAAGGGGCCGCGTAGCGCTGTCAAGCGCGATCCGCAATGGCGGGTATCCCGACATCTGCAAATTCGCGAAAGCGTTGTGCCGGCCGCGATCTTGCGTCACCTTCTGCATCCGTTGCGGAGGAGGCGTCATGGCGGGCATCGGCATCGGCATCATCGGCTGTGGCAAAGCCACCCAGACTTTGCACCTGCCCAGTCTGCAGCAGCTGTCCGGTCGCTTGCGCATCGTCGCGGTGTGCGACGCCTCGACTACGGTCGCTCGGGAGGTTGCTGCACGCTGGGGCGCCGATCGCTGGACCACCGATCCTGCCGCGCTGTTGGCTAGCGCCGATATCGACGCGGTGCTGATCTGCAATCCCAACCGCTTTCACGCCGCCACGGCTACCGCTGCGCTGGCCGGCGGCAAGCATGTGCTGGTGGAAAAGCCCGCGGCGATGTCGCTTGCCGATCTTGACGAGTTGATCGCCGCCGAGCAGCGCGCCAACCGCATCGTGCAGGTCGGCTACATGCGGCGCTTTGCGCACGGCTATGAGATTGCTCGCGCTCGTCTCGCCGAAATCGGGACGATCCGCCTGGTTCGAGTGTACGACCTAATCGACGCCGGACTGCAGCTGATCGCAGATACGACCGACCTGATCCGCGATTCGACGGCCGATCCTGCCTCGCTCAACCTCATGCAGGACGAAGCCGTGATGATCCGGCAAGCGATCGGCGAGACCACAACGGAGATTAGCAATGCCTATCAGTTGCTACTGCGACTCGGCTGCCACGATCTCTCGGCCTTGCGCGGTCTGCTCGGCCGGCCGCGCAAGGTGCTGCATGCCGTGACGCGTTGCGACGGGGCCTACCTCGGCGCCACCTTCGACTACGGGGATTTTGTGTGCCGCTTCGATCTCGGTCTCAACATCGTGCGCACGAGCCGGATCGGTATCGAACTGGTCGGCGCCGTCGGCACGTTGAGCCTAAACTATCAACTGCCTTATGTCCGCCACCTGCCGGCCAGGCTAGTGATAACTCTGACCGATGCGGTCGGCGACGAGGTCCGGGCGGTCCATGAGTCGCGGGGCAAGGACCAGTTCGTCGGCGAATGGCAAGAATTCGCCGACGCGATTGCGCGTGGTCGCGCCCAAGTCAACACTTTGCGCGATGCGCGTGAAGACCTGGAGACTGCCGCGGAAATCGTCGAGGCGCTGAAGCAAATGGCAACGCGATGACCGCGAATTTTTGCGACCTGTGGATGTTGGCGCCGGGATGGATGACTAGGCCGCTCCAACAGGCCGCGCCGGGAATCGACGGCGGGGACTTTGCGACATCGAGGCTACGGGGCCGAGTGGTGGCTGGCCGAACAGGCGCTCGCGCTCAGGCAGGAGACCTACCGGCCAGGGCCAATCAGACGAGTGTTTATGCCGAACGCCCACGGCAAACTCAGGCCGCTGAGCATCTCGAGCGTGCAGGATCGGGTTTGCATGACAGCCACGAAGCTCGTGTTGGAGCCGATTATCGAAGCCGATCTCACAATGGTCCACGCCCAAGTTGTGTCAGCGGTACGAGCCCGAAATGCGAAATGCCGTAAAGATGCGAGAGTGGCCTTGCGTCGTCTGACGTTGCTGCGCTTGAAGCGGGCTCTTCTTCACGGGTGGTAGCTCAACCGGGCCTTGCTCGTCACCGGAGAGCACATTCGACGGTAGTATGCCGGACCGACGGCGCCATCCGCCACTGAGCGGCCCGAGCGCGCACGGTAGTATATCATCTGCGGCGGGTGGCCGCCCTTTGTTCCACCGGCCCTATTGGAGCCTCTGACACTTGAATGGCTGGGGCGCTCTGTGCTCTCGCGAGGAATTCACCTGGCCGAATCCGGAGATACGCGAGCGGTGGAGTATACGAGCCAGCAACGCTTTCAGCGGATTGAGGGATGCTTCGACCCCGGCGGCCACCGCCAGAGCGGTTAGCCTGGCTACTCACACATGAGAAGGAAATCCGCGGCTTGCTCGAGGCACCGAAGGCTGAGCATTTCTCACGCTATTCGATTCGCCGTCTTAGATTAGCTCCGGTAGAGCCTGTCGAAATCCTCAAGGAACGCGAGCACCTGACGCAGCGACGTGACATCATCGTCACGGTCGCCGGCGGCCCCGCCGAGTTCGCGGTTGACGAGCGCGCGAAGTTTTGTGACGCAGCCGCCAATACTGGCGGGTGGTGTGTTGTTGATGGTACCGAGGAGTTCGTCGACGCGGGAGTATATGGCGTCGTATGCGGCGTCGGCGCGATCTGGTTCGCGAAACGCTGCGCAGGCTTTATGGAATTCGTGCTCAAGCGCGCTCAAGCGTGACATTCGGTTGTCCTCCCGATTATCCCCGTGACGCCGACCATAACCGCAGGACCGTCACAGACCCGTCCGTTTTTGATGGGGGGAGAACGAAAACAAGCGGGTAGGGCCCCATGCACAAGCAGGCCGGACCCTATTTCCCCATCAGGCGGCCCCGGCGTGGATCGGGCGCGTATAGATCTCGGATTGTGACGCGCTGCACACATGTATCCTATCCGCGGCGTATAACCCTACCCGAGAGTGTTCAGTTTGCGACAAACACCTCTTCCTCCTTGTCGCGGTTGAGATGGCGAATCATCCGCGGGCACGGCAGGTCGGACGCACAGTAACTCGAGGCCGGCCAGGCGTGGCAAAGGGTGGCACGGCGGGTCCGGGGATCGCGACGGGATTTATCCGTCGATACTACTCCTCTCGCCGGTATGAGACTCCCCTCTAACACTAGCCTCGCCGGGTCCCAGCCCGGGGATTGCGTCGCCCCAATTTCGAGAACCTTGTCGGTGGGGGTGCGTGTTGTGTGACGGGCCTCCCCCTTTTTCGTTGAAAAGATAAAAAGTGCGCCCGCCCGCAGTGGGGTAGCTGGTGGCGCGTTCTCGCGACCGGCTCGGGCCCATGACCTTCAATCCGCCGCTAGATCCCGTAGCGATTGTCGAAAATCCTCGAGGAATGTTATTACCTGGCGCAGCGACGTGATATCGTCGTCGCGATCGCCGGCGGCCCCGCCGAACTCGCGGTTGGCGAGCAGGTGTAGTTTTCGGACACAATCGGCCAGGCTACCGGGTGGTGTGTTGTTAATGGTAGCGAGGAGCTCGTCGACCCGGGAATACAGCTCGCGACCCTCTTTCAGGAATGCCTCGCACGCTTGGCGAAATTCTTGTTCGATGACGCGTAAGGATGACACTGCTTTCCCCTTCCGATCGACTGCTTTCCCCTCCCGATCGACAGTAGGACGAACAGCAGGACGGCACCGATTGATCCGCCTGCTCTTTTTTTGACAGACTGGTGGGCCACAGTAAGCGTCCTGATCCTGTTTCGGGCCACCAGGCGGACCGTAAACGCGGATCTACTCTCCGACATGACACGGACCGAACGAGAGATGCGTGCGATTGAGCACTTGCGCGCCACGATCGCACGCCTGTCGATCCGGGCATTCCCTCGGAGGATGATCAGACGTTTTGGGTCGTGGTCATTATTGGAGGGGCGTATTATATCTCTGTGAATTGTGTAATATCTGGTAAGCGTATTAAATACGACGTCAAATATCATGTTGTGCCGTTTCAGATGGTCATAGACATGACGGGCCGAGTACTTGGAGAGCTGCGTGTAATAGAGCGCGCGGGCAGGTCGGAGCGGAGGTACGCGACTTGGGTTTGCGAGTGCAATTGCGGGACGATTGTTGAGGTAGCGGGGACGTAATTACGGCGGGGTCAGAAGCGGTCGTGCAACGGGCCGCACGGTCCGTTGCTGCATGCGCTTCGGCCGCCTCGGACGCGGCGTAAGTCATTGGTTGTGGAGCATCGGCTGACGTACGGCTCGTGACGGAACATGCGCGAGCGCTGCTACAACTGGCGCAATTACAAGTGTCGGCTCTACGGGGCCCGCGGGATCGGGCATTTGCGAGCGGTGACGGCGTTCGTTTCCTGATTTTCTGGCGGACATGGGCAACCGTCCTGGGCGGGAGTATCCGATTGACCGGATCGGTCGGGACGGGAACTACGGGCCCGGCAACTGTTGGTGGTCGACGGATGCGGAGCAGCGTCGCTACCGGGCGGGGATTAGGGTGAAGTGGCGGGGTGAGGATGTTCCATTATACGAGCTCGCACGGATGCGGGGGTTGGAGCCGGCGGTAGTGCGGTATCGCTATCGGGTGAAGGTCTGGTCGCTGGGGTTGCCGGAGGGCGGGTCTGCTTGTCCTTGACCGACGCCGTTGCCTGCCACTGACTGGCGGCGAATCGTCGATCAGCTGCTGCCCTCGCGGAACGCCCGCACCGCCGCGATGATCAGCGGCAGGGCCACAATCGAGGCCACAATGAAGCCGACTATTGCGCCCAAAAGGCCCGCCCCTGCAAGCGCACCAAGTATAATCCCGGCTACAATGAATACCAATGCAAGAAGCCCGCTCGAAGCACTAAGAGCTCTAACCAATGGCCTGTTCATGCCTTGACCTCCGGTTATCCGGTGTGATTTTGTCCTTTTATCTGCTCTGAGACTCCCTTGGATACTTTCGTAGCGTCTCGCCGGTCGGCACGCTGACCGGATCGATGCGACACATTCAGGTGCTCAATATCGGGCATCGCTTCTTTTCCGTTCACGATACCAGCCGCGTGCTGGTTTTACGATAAGGCGTGCTCGAGGGATTGGGATTGCAGCGATTTGCGGTGTAAGTTCCGGATCCTTGCGAAGATCCCGGAAGGAAACCGACCGAAGTGACGTTCCCCGAGCGAGAGGCGCGGCGCGCCACTGCGCTGCGCACGGTCCGTAGGCAAACGCCACAGAAGCCGGTGATACCGGCAGAGGGCAGTGCTCCAACCTCTACTGAGAGGCAAAAGCAGACTTTGCGACCGGGCAGATATGAGGAACCTCAAGACCCAAAAATTTTCGGCCTTGGCGCAGCGAAAATCATTGGAGTGCAGCTGCGGGGTGCGGGTGCAGTTGCGTCGGGGATGAAATCGTGGGCGGGGAGGAAGCGGACGTGCGACGCGCGGCGGGGTCCGAAGCGGCATTGGCGACCGTCGGGGAAGCCGGTTCGGGGCTTTTCATTGAGTGGCATCGTACGGCTCTTGGCGGTGTATGCGGTAGGTGTGTGCAAGCCTCAGCCTGCAATCACCCCGGTGCCGGTACCGGCATACCGGCGCCGTGCGAACGAAAAGGTCGTCTCGCTTTACGCCACGATCAGCTTTCAAAAATCAAGCAGGTCGTAGTCCCATGGACGAGCAAGCGCCCATTGCTGTCCGTGACACGTCCTCCCGCGGTGCCGACTCGGCGACCCCGACTGATCACCATTCCCTCGGCCTTGATCGGGCCTGTCTCTGCCGTAATCGGTCGGACAAATGACATCTTGAACAAGTCGTGGAACCGAGGCCTTTCGCTAAGGTCGATTGGATCGCGAGGCCCATGCAACTGTCGAGCATTGTAGCTGCGAGACCGCCGTGCACAGTGCCAGCGGGATTCAGGTGAACGTCTTTTGCCTCTGCGATAACGACGACGCGCCCTTGCTCCGCCTCGGTGATATCGTAACCCAAGGTCCTGGCTATTGTGTTGAGCGGCAACGTCCCGTCTGCCAGACCCTGCACAAATTGCAGCCCAGTCATCTCCTTCTGATTGGCGGCGCTAACGGTCCCATATGTCCTGCTGTCGATACGGCTCGGCATCGCTTCATCCCCAGTGGATCGAGGATGATTAAATGCCCCGCATCCGTCCCCGCGCGCTATCCGGACCTTGCCTTCTAATTAGTTCTCCACCGGGCCGCGCGCGGCAGACCCGCACGGGATGAAACGTTCAGCAATCCGGCCGCCAAGGGCTCCGCCCTTGATATCCCCGCGGGATATGAAGTCAGGAGTCAGAAGCCAGAATGGTGTTAACGTACACGCTCAAGAGCCGGCTGACTTCTTCCAGCATTGGGGAAAGCGGTCCTGCGTCACCATAGCCCAGGTCCTTGGCGAGGACCAGAAAATAGCGGCATTCCTCGACGGATCCCTCGGCCATGTTCATGAACCGAGCCTTAGCGGCTTTGCTGCGACGGCGGACTCCCTCGGCGACATTGGCGGGTATCGACACCGCTGCCCGACGCAGTTGCAGCGACAGCCCGTAGGTCCCGTGTTTGGGAAAAGTTGCGGTGAAAGCGTAAACCGCCAGCGCGAAACGGTGGGCCTTCTGCCATACCCGCAGATCTTCAAACGCTCGCGCCGGTTTGGACCCACAGGGGGTGGGCCATGAACG
>JAFMSA010000029.1 GCA_017353855.1 Alphaproteobacteria bacterium | reverse complement strand
CGCCAGGCTCTCACGCTGTGGCGCGCGATTGCAGCGAGCTGAGGCTTGGGCCGCCGAACCTAAGCGGCGGTCCCCCTGACGCGGTCGAGGATCGCCCCGACCCCGTCCGTATCCTGAAAGACGTCGAGTTTCTCAACCCAGACGCGGACGCGCTCGACCCGCGGATCGGCAAAGCAAGCAGCGCAAATCCGTTCCGCAAAACCCTCGCACAGATCGATATGCCCGGAACTTGCGATTTCGCGGATCGCAGCGACGATTTTCTCGTAATTAATGATCCGTCGACGGCTCTCTCCGGGAAACGCGTCGGCTGCCACCAGGTCGACGGAGACACGCACGCGCTGCGGGCGCTCGCGCTCTCGCGGCCGTATTCCGATGCTGCACATCAGGACCAACCCCCGCACCGTCACCGTGTAGGCGGCGGCCGCCTCCGCCGGCGGCCGGGCACCCAGGCCGTTGAGACAGCGCTCGATCATGACGCCACCATGCCCGAGCCGGGCCAATCGTTGCAATGGAGTCGCCGGGCCCGCGTGATTGTGCGGAGCCTCATTCCTTCTCCTGGAAAGCGGTCACTTTTCTTTCCTCATTATCGGGTGCCGGTCGGGCTGGCGGCACTCGTGAGGCGGCCGATTATCGCGTCGCTGGTTGCGATCGGACGGGTCATCATGGTGCCCCTGGTCGCAGCGATCCTGAGCTTCATCGGGGTCCTCGCGTGGAGTCCGGCGCTTGGATACGGGCTTTGCGAATCGCCGCTAGCCCGATCGTGCTTTGGCGGAGCAAGACCAAAAGGCTGCGGGTAAGGCGGAGCAGCCGGCCCGCCGGGGTGAACCCGCTCACCGGCCTCGCAGCGACGGATCGTGCAATGTCGTGTCCTGACCCTGCACCGGATCGGCGATGGCGTCCTCCAGGCTGCGCGCGCCTTTCCACTCCTCGGGCGGACGGACGTGCCCGTCGCTGCCGACCTGATCGATCCCCCAGTAGATTTCGAGCCGGTGATTGTCCGGATCACGAAATTCGACCGCAATCTGACAGCCCGCACGACGACGGCCGGCAAAATCGATTTCGACGCCGCGCCGGCGCAAATGATCGTGAGCCCGGACGACCTCGCCCAGGGTAGCAACCTCAAACGCGACATGGTTGAGGTCGGTGTTCGTGGCCGGCTCGGTCAGCGAGCCCACCAGCGCGATGCCGTGATGGTCCGGATTGCACCGCAGAAACACCATGCCGCCGGGAACCATCTGCTCCGGGTAGACGTCGGAGAGCTCGAACCCGAGGATCTCAGTGTAGAACCGTGCCGAGCGTTCGACGTCGCGCACATTCAGGACCACATGCCCCAGCTTTCCGATGCGGAAAGGCAGACCGTGCGGCCTGCGCAAACTCTTCAGTCGGCTTGCGTCGTGCATTCTCACCCTCCATAGAGCGCGTAAATACTTATGGCAAGATTACCGTTTCTTTATCACCACAGGGCCCTGCCCCTGTCGAATTTATTTCATCCGGCCGGTCATATGGCTCCCCGCCGGCCGGCGCGGGCGACCGGGGACGCTGCACGATGCAGGATTGGATTGCAGACCGGAAGAGATGGAGCAGGGCGGAGCGCTGCTTCGCGACCTTGCTCGTCATTTTGACGCTTGCAATTCGGTGGGCGTGCGGATCCGCGGTGGAATAGGCGGTGCCTGAGCCCTGCGAAAGCCGGCTGTTCGAGAAGAACCTGCGCGCGCCAAAAGGCTTGATGGCGGCCACGGCAGTCAATAAAGGCTGCTGGCGGATCATCTCTCCGAGGAAGCCGATATGCCCCGCCTGCCAGACCCTGCCGATCTAGAAGCCCTCCGGGCGTTTGATACGCCCACGATCTGCAATGCGCTCGAGCTTGTCCTGCCGGCGCGCAGAGCAATAGGGTTCACCCGCCGGCCGCTGATCGCCGCTTTCCCGCGTCTGCGGCCTGTTGTCGCATTTGCTCGCACTGCGGTAATCCGAGCGCGCGAGCCGCATCCGCGCGGCCGCGACGAGGCAAAGCAGGTACGGCTCGGCTATTACGAGCACATCGCCGCGCAGCCTCTGCCGAGCATCGCGGTGATCCAGGACATCGATGCGCCCGATACCGGGTTCGGCGCATTCTGGGGTGAGGTGCAGACCCATGTTCACAAAGGGCTCGGCTGCGCCGGCGTGGTCACGGACGGTTCAGTACGCGACCTCGAGGCAATGGCGGCCGATTTCCTTGTGCTCGCCGGTTCGATCATGCCGTCGCATGCCCACGTCCATCTCGTCGACTACGGCGGAACGGTCAGTGTCGCCGGGATGGCCGTGTCGCCGAATGACGTCATTCATGCCGATCGGCACGGTGCCGTCGTGATCCCGCCCGAGGCGCTCAAAGAAATCCCGGCCGCCGTAGCGCTGATTGCGCGTCGCGAGAAGGTCGTCATCGACGCGTCGAAAGCACCCGGATTTTCAGTAGACCGCCTGCGTCAGGCCTTCGAGGAGGTCGAGGATATTCACTAGGTGCGCTCACGATTTTCCGTTGGCGAACAGACGTCCATGGGAAGCCTCGTGAGGCTCTTCATCGCCGGGATGGCGACTAGACCAACACTTTTGTCCCATTCCCAACCGGTGAGTCCGAGTTTGCCCCATCGCTGGCGCTCAGGCGGCAGCCAGGCGTCGGGCTTCATCTTCGATGCACCTCTGATCGAGTGCCGGCGCCATGCCGAAGCCGAGGGCCACAAGGGTTCTCTAGACGGGCGGCGGCGCACACCTCCGGCGTCACCGTGCGCACGGTCTATGGGGGATCGGGGACGCGATCCCGGCGGATCTACGGGCGGCGATGCCGGTCGATGTCGTGCTCCTGAACCTGCATGCGCGATGGTCGCTGACGGTTATGACGATTGCGAGCGCGATATCCTCAACCGCGACCCACTCTTGTCGGCTGGCAGGTGGTGGTCGGAGCGGAGCTCGGCCTCTGTTGCCATATGACCCCGGCAATGTTTGCGCACGTATCCGGGTCCGCTGGTGCTGGGAATTTGCCGGTCGGCCGGCACCGGCGCGCGTCTCGAGCCGAGGATCGGCGGCAAGGCGGGGCGCGTCTGCGGTGAACCGATTGACCTCGAGGTTACGATTGCGGCGATCGCCGATGATCTTAACCAGACCGGTCTGGGCGCGGTCCGGCAGCGCGGCCACTGTCCGCACCGCCTACGCATCGATGTCGCAATGGTCAGCCAACGCTCAGGCCTCTCAGCCGGACGGTTTTACCGTTTTACCGGGGCTTGGCATCGACACGGGGAAACGACGGATCGGTCTCGTGAAGCCGACAAACCATTTCATTTTTTATGCCGGGTTCGGGCCGATCACCGGCGGGGCTTTCTACGCCGCCGCTCCCACTGGGATGCCCAGGCGATCCCCTGCCGCAACTTCAACCGGCTTTATTGGCGGCAGGTCGCGGACCCGTTCGCTCGCGCGTGAGCTTACTGCCCGAAAAACAGTTTTACGACGTTGTCTTCGCGGCCGGCGTATCCTCGTGTTGCCAAGCTATGAGCCGCATCTGCATGCGCCGGACATGACCTCCGGGCCAATAGAGGCGACCGCAATCGGGACAGACCCGTAACGGATCTCCGATAGCGCGCGACGCCGGTGGCACCCGCCCCCCGAAGTCGGTCGGCGCCGGCCTGAGCAGGGCATTGTCGACAAGGCAGCGCGTAAACGGTGCGTATTGCCAATCGATATCGAGCAGGCTTCGCAGGGCTCGCGCTATCTCGTCGATGCCGTCGCCGGGAACGAGCACGACCCGCATGCTGCACCCCGCCTCTGCGGCGAGATGTCGGTCCTTGGTCAGCAACACGCGCCCCTCTGCAATGGAACGCGCCACGAGCGCACGATCGCAGATCCCGCCCTCGGCGATCACTGTGTCGTAGCCTGCCGCGCGCAACCACCGGCCGAGTCGGCGCAGCATCTCGTCGCATAAAAACCGCACCTGCCGCGTCTTGTCAGAGATCGCAAACAACTGTTCTTGGCCTGTGTCGTCGATGAAGGCCCAGGAGGCTTTCCCGTACGGTTCGACAAGCCATGCTGACGGCGTGCCGGTCATGACGGGACCCGTCGCCGGCATCTGGTCCTCAAGTCGCCGCTCGCCGGCGCGCTGCGCCCGGGGTTAAGGGCCCTGTAGCCCGGCCTGAGCCTAGATCACTGCGATCGCTTCTATCTCAATCAGGAAATCCGGGTGCGCCAAGCCTGCGACGGCTACCAGGGTTGAGGCCGGCATCTTCTTGCCGAAGAACTCTTCGCGAATGGGCCCATAATCGGCGCGATGCCGGATATCGGTCAGATAGGTGTTCACTTTGACGATGTTCGCCATCGTGCCGCCTGCGGCTTCCACTTGTGCTCGGACGGCCTGCAGTGCGGCTCGGGCCTGCGCTTTGAAGTCGCCCGCATGGGCCGCATTGCCGTTGTCGTCATAGGCTACCTGACCGGCGAGGTAGAGAATCGTCTCGGCGCCTGTCACCTTGACTGCCTGTGAATAGGTCGGCGGATCCCATACCCCCCGCGCCGCATATTGTTCGATCCTGGCCATGAGGCGACCTCCTCTTCGTGGGATAGCGCAAGCTAAGAGGGGAGGCTCGCGGGCGTCAATGTCGCAACCCAGGGCGTGCGAATTGCCCAGTGGTTTGTCCTATCGATATGCGGGGTCGGAATGGCACCTTTCCCCGTCGGATTTCTAGCGGAGAAGGCTTGTCCTCACCGCCCGCTGCGGTCATCGGCCTCGGGTGCGAAGACCCTCGGCAACTCCTGGCTATGCTTTGCTTCACGCCGATGACGCCGCTTTTCGGCGAGGCTGCAGGAACGCCGCACGCATCGCGGCGAGCGCCCGGATCGCGTCATTGCCGCAGGTTATAAGCCCGACCTTTCCTGGTCCAGGCGATGTTGGGGAAACGTGCATGCGGATCGGCCGGCCGGCACCGGCCCGGCCGGCGCACCTTGCGAATCTCGTGCGGGGGTCTGCGCCGCCACGACCGGGCTGCCCGAGAGTCGATCTCGCCCTGGAATTTCCCAACCGACGCCGGCACTTGGCGCGCCGGGGCGCAGGCTAGCTCTGTGCTTGGGGAAAGCTTGTCTTTTTTCACCCTCGCGCCAGAGCGGCCGGCTGACGCGGGCCACCGCATAGCCGAGATAGGCGGCATTGCGACGGCTGGCCGCCCGCCGTTTGCGCCAAGGGCGGTTTCCTCCAAATTTGGAGGGAGGGGAATTGGCGCTGATGCACCCGCTGCGACAGTTTGCGTGACTTTATTTCTGTCACATGTTCTTTTAATGTTCACGTCACGGTGTTTTCGGTTGCCGGTTAGGCGATGCCGGATCGCCCGTGAAGCCAAGACTGACAAACGAGCACGGGAGCATCTTTGCGGTCAGGAACTGGCCACGCGGTGTCAGACCCGCGAAACCGTCACCTTTTTGGTATTTCCTCCTCGTCGACCGCAACATCTCAACGGGTCTGATATGCATCGATCTGTGGAATATCGACATTCGGCACCGTGTAAGGGGCGCACGGTGACAAGCCGCTCCCTTTCGCCCCCCAGGCGGCCCGCTTTGCTCCCCATTGCCGGGCGGTCAGGATCGGCCCATGCCCGCCGTTGCGCGACCGCGGCCATCCTTGCAGGACTTCGTACTGGCTCCTCGATTGGGCGAGGTCCGCATCACGGTAAGCTCTGGTCGGCGAAGGGCAGATCAAGTCCGACAGCGGCGCGTTTGTCTATAGCGAGCTATCAGCAACAACGAGATGTGATCCACTCAGCTGTGGCGAACTCGCGGCAGAGCCGAGGTTCCGGGTGCGAAGCGGATTGCCGCGCCGGTGCGTCGGCTCGAAGGTCAGCCGTGCCTCGCTCGATAGGCTTGGGCTACGGCACCGCCTGGCCAGCTGCCCCCGTTGTCCACGCGATCGCGTTCTTCTTTGCTGATGCCGCGCCTTCACCGCGCGTTCTTGCTCCGGTTATCGACAAGAGACGATTGTGAACGCATGTCGCCTTGCGCGGCGATACGCCGCCTGCGCTACGCGACCCTCCAGCCCATAAAAGGGTTCTGGATGCGAATTTGAGCTCTGGTGGGTGGATCTTCTCAGCTGGGCGGGGCTGGCCGCGACGAGTTGTATCGCGGCGCTCCTCTACGCGGTGAGCGGGTTCGGCTTTGCCGTCCTCGCGGCGCCGCTCTTCCTTCTGTTCTCCGATCCGGCGCGGGCGGTTCAGCTCGTCATCATCGTCTCCACGGCGCTATCGCTCGTTGTGCTTCCCGGCCTGTGGCGCGCAATCGCTCCGGGGCTTTTGGCCCGTCTGGCACTCGGCAGCCTCGCGGGGTTGCCGATCGGCATCGTCGCCTTTCGCTATGCCGATCCGGTGCTGGTGCGGATAACGGTTGGCGCCACAATCCTGGCGTTTGCGGCACTGATGGCGAAGTCGCGCAGACATTGGGCGCGGCACGGGCCGCCTCTTGAGATGCGGCCCGCCGGTGACATCGCAGCTGGCGCGATTTCCGGCATCGCCACGTCGCTGGTGGGAATGGCGGGACCACCCGTGTTGATATACTTGCTGCTCACCGGAGCGTCATCAACGACGGTCCGCGCGACGCTTCTTGCGTATTTTTCCGTGTCGTACGGAGCCACCCTGGTCGCCCATGCGGCCACCGTCGGCGTTCCTTCTCAAACCTGGCTCACCGCGGGAGCTCTGATCCCCTTCGGCTTTGCTGGTGCCTTTGTTGGCCGGCGGCTCGGCAACCGCCTCGGCGCCGAAGCCTTCGGCATTCTCGCTATGAGCCTGCTCGCTGTCGCCGGCCTCTACACTGTGCTTGCGGCAGGTGCTTCGCTTGCCGGCCATTCCCAATAAATCGACAAGGGAATCCACGACACAGACTCGTGACCTGATAGCGAAACATTGGTATTATCGTTACTGTGCGAATGTTTCGCCGAAATGGGGAAATCACGCGGCCGGCGTTCGCGCTATTGTTTTGACTAGGCGCGCGGGTAGAATCATGATCGGCCCTCCAGGATTGCCGAAATACGGGCGTCGGGTGTTTTCCTTTGCCGCACCGAAGCAGAGCCGATCACGACAGCAGCAGAATGCATGGAAATGGGTCACGGGCTTGTACCTCGCCGGGGTCCTCGCACATTTCAGCCACCACATGGTGGCGCTCCCCTATGGCAGTAATCCATCGAGCGAGGCGCTGACCAGCGCTCCGGTCAGCCTCGTCTGGCCGGCTGACCTTATCGGGGCGCTCATCGCTCCCAGCTGATCGGAAAGCAGTTTATCTCGCCCCCTCTTCGGCTGCCGCTTATGGCCTATGGCGGGGCCCGACTTGCATTGCGGCTCCTTCTGTCAAGCCTCCGCGAGCGGCCGAGGCCCCGGAGGCCTGCACAGCGGCTGGAGGCTTTGCCGTGCCAAGGCCTCCCCCTCGGCGGTCGTGTCGAGATCTACTGGGACCGGCACCTCGTACCCTTTATCGAGGCGCAAAGCGACCGTGACCTCGCGGTTACCCTCGGTCTCGTCCACGCCCACCTGCGTCTGGCACAAATGGAGCTGCTTCGTCGGATCGCGCAAGGACGGCTTGCCGAGGTGCTTGGCCCGATCGCAATCGATCTCGACCACATGTTTCGCCTGCTTGACCCAGGTCGAGCCGTTGCGGCGGTACTGGCCGATCTGCCGGAAGAGACCCGCGATTGGCTCGAAGGGTTCGTAGCCGGAATCAATCATCACCTCGGCTCTACCGCGGAACCGCCTCTCGAATTCCGCTTGCTTGGCATTTCTGCCGAGCCCTGGACAATCGAACATATTGTACAAATCGGCAGGCTGGTTGCCGCCGATGTTAATTGGCTCGTGTGGCTGCGGCTACTGCGTTTGCCGCGCAGTTCCGACTGGCTGCAGAGCTGGAAGCGGCTGCAGGGTGAAGGAGGCCTGAATTTCTCCCCGGCGGATGATTATGATGAGGCAGCAACACGGCTGCTGTCGCGGTTCACGCGATCGGGCAGCAACGCAGTGGCCGTCAACGGGTCGCACAGTGCCACCGGCAGCGCCTGGCTCGCCGGAGATCCTCATCTTGCACTGACCGTACCCGGCACCTGGCTCGCCGCCGCCTATTGTTCACCGTCCTACAATCTGGCCGGTCTGATGATCCCTGGTATTCCGGTCATGGTGATCGGCCGCAACCGGTGGATCGCCTGGGGCGGCACGAACCTTCACGCGGCCAGCAGCGAGCTCTTCGACGTGAGCGGTCTGGCTGCCGGCGCCATATCCGAACGCACAGTGCCGCTCAAGGTGCGCTGGTCGGGCGAGCGTCAGCTGGTTTTGCGCGAAACCGAATACGGCCCGATCATCTCCGATGCGCGCGTTATGCGTACCGACCGCATGATCGCGCTTCGCTGGGCCGGCCACTCCCCTTCTGACGAGATCTCGGCGCTTCTCTCGCTCAATCGGGCGCGCGACTGGGCTTCGTTCCGGCGCGCCGCGGCGGGTCTTGCGGTGCCCGGCCAGACGCTGGTCTACGCCGACCGCGCCGGTCACACGGGACGCCTGCTTGCAGCCTGGCTGCCGCGACGACCGGTTATCCCTCCGGAAGACTTCATCTCGCCGCCTGCCGCCGCGTCGGCGTGGACCTCCCGCATCAGCTCGGATGACCTTTCCGCCGAACTCGACCCGGCCCGAGGTTTTGTCGTCTCCGCAAACGATCGGCCAATGCCGCAGGGCGTGCTCGTCGGCTGGTTCTTTGCATCCCCCGAGCGGGCGGTGCGTTTGGCCGAGCTTGTCGAGAAAGCCGGGATGATCGGGTTGGCTGATCTCGTACGGCTTCAGCAGGACGTCATGGCGCACAGCGCTCTGGCGCTGCGCGATCGTTGCCTCGCAGCATCCGACCCCTGCCCTTCGCCATTGGTCGCGGCATTGGCCCGCTGGGATGGCGGATATGCGACGGACTCAGCCGGGGCGCTCGCCTTCGAGCTCATTGTGAGCCGCCTCGCGCGGGCAATCATTCCGCCCACGCGCCGGGCAGTCTACAACGCGGCGTGGACGACCCGCGACCTGATCGCGCGGGAAATTGCGGCGCTTCCCGCGGACCTCCTGGCCGATCACGTGCGGCGGGCACTCCGGGAGGCCGAACCGGCTTTCGCGCGTTGGCGCCGCTGGGGTGCCGTGCATCGGCTCCGGCTCAGCCACCCCCTCGCGCTGCTTCCCGGCCTGCGGCGGCGCTTTCGCTTTGGCGACCGGCCCTGGCCCGGCAGCAGCGACACTGTCATGAAGGCCGCGCACGGACTGGTCGAGGGCCTGCACGCGGTCGGCTACGGCAGCAATGCCCGCTACATTTTCGATCTGTCCGATCCGGATGCGAACCATGTCGTGCTGCTCGGAGGCCAGGATGGCGTTCCCGGCAGTGCCGCGTTTCTCGATCAGGTCGAGCTGTTCCGCCACGGTGAAACCATTCAGGTCCCATTGCAGCCCGAGACGGCGAGGACGATGTTCGCGCGACGGACCAGCATAGACGCGCGATGATGATCGACGCGACGCCTTTGCTGCGCTGCTATGCGCAGCGCCGCGCCCGGCAACTCGCGCGGCAGAACGCCGCCGCAACACAGCAGCGCACGCTCCTACGGCTGTTGGGCCGCGCCGCGGCGACACGGTTCGGCCGCGAGCACCGTTTTTCCAAGCTCGCCGATTATCGGGCTTTTCGGGAGGCTGTCCCATTACGCCGTTACGAGGATTTCTGGCGGGAATACTGGCAGTCCGCTTTCCCTCGGCTTGCAGATTGCAGCTGGCCCGGCCTCATCCCGTTCTTTGCGGCCACTTCCGGAACGAGCACCGGCGCCACCAAATTCATCCCCGTGACATGGGAGATGATCCGATCGAACCGGCGCGCCGCGCTCGATGTGCTTGTCTTTCACGTCATGAACCGCCCGGCGAGCCGCATCTTCGGTGGGCGGAACCTGTTGCTTGGCGGCAGTGCCCAGCTGGTCGAGCAGTCACCCGGCGTCTCCAGCGGCGACATCAGCGGGATCGCCGCAGCCACGATGCCGCGCTGGTCACGAATTTTCGGCTCGCCGCCGCGGCACATCGCGTCGCTGAGCGACTGGACAGAAAAGATCACGCTCCTGACGGGACTCGCGCCCGCCGAGGATATCCGCAGCATTGCCGGCACCCCCAGCTGGCTGCTTTTGTTCTTTGACCGTCTCGCGGCGCGCTATCCCGGTCGCCGGCCGACCCTGTCGGAGTTTTTTCCTCACCTCGAGCTGGTCGTGCACGGCGGGGTCAACTTCGCGCCGTACCGCACTCGCTTCAGCGAATGGCTCAGCGGCAGCAAGGCGGAACTGCGGGAAGCCTACCCGGCCAGTGAGGGCTTCATCGCCGCTGCCGATCGCGCACCGGACGACGGGCTGCGGCTTATGCTCGACCACGACATTTTCTACGAGTTCGTGCCGGTGGAGGAACGTGAGGCGGCGCAGCCGCATCGTCATTGGATCGGCGAGATCGAAACCGGCGTCGACTATGCCGTCGTGCTCACCACCTGCGCCGGGCTTTGGGCCTATCTCGTCGGCGACACGGTCCGTTTCGTCACGCGCGACCCGCCGCGCCTGCGCGTTACCGGGCGGCTTTCCTACATGCTTTCCGCCTTCGGCGAGCATCTGACGGGCGAGGAGATCGAAGGCGCGGTCGCGTCGGCGGCGGACCGGATTCACACCGGCGTCAGAGACTTCGCGATTGGCGCGCTATTTCCGGAGCGGCTGGGGGAACTCGGCGGGCATGTATTGATCATCGAATTCGAGCGGCCGGTCTCGAAAGCACAGCAACACCTGTTTGCTGCGAGCTTCGATAGCGGTCTTGCCTGTCGCAACCTCGACTATGAAGCGCATCGCGCGGGCATGCGAGCGCCCGAGGTCCGCGTTGTCCCGCACGGTTTCTTCGCCGAGTGGATGCGGGGTCGCGGCCGGCTTGGCGCCCAGAACAAAGTGGCGCGCGTCCTCAATGACCAGGGTCTGTTTCGCGATTTGATTGAATTTGCCGGCTCGTACAAAGGCTAAGACCGCGGCCGGCGCGTTCGCGCACGAAGCAGGCGGTACCCGATGGCGAGGGCCAGCAACATGACGAGAACTCCGATGACGAGCAGCGGCGGGATCCGGGTGGGCGGCCGCGATTCTCCGCCGACACGGATCATGATGCGGGCGATTTGATCGGCACTGCGCGCCTCGGCACTCCAGAAACCGTCCCGGTCGGCTTCGAAGACGAATTTGCCGTGGGCGTCAGTACGGCCGGTCACCGCCGGATGACCAGGATCGCCCGGCGCGAATGCGCGTACCTCGGCATTTGCCATCGGCTTGCCGTCGGGGGTTGCGAACTGAGCGGTGACCTCGTGTGTCCCGAACAGACTGAAGGCACCCGCGGGGGACAGGCAGAGCGGCAATAAGAGAGCGAGCGTCGCCACAAACAGGACAATTCGCCGCCGCACCGTCATCTCAAGAACATAATGCGGTTTCCGCCGAACGCCACCTCGCGCGGCCTCTTGCTCCACGGCTACGAGTATGGCAGAAGCCGCCGATGCCGGATTTCAAGATCGAGCGCCGCTGCAAAGGGCTCGTCTGCGGTATAGACGAGGCCGGGCGCGGGCCCTTGGCCGGACCGGTGGTCGCAGCGGCGGTGGTGCTCGATCCGCGGCGTTTTCCGACGTCGCTGCGCAATGGCTTGGACGATTCGAAGGCCCTGACGATCGAGCAGCGCGAAAAGTGCTATCGGGCGCTGCGAGGTTGCGCCGATCGCGGGGCTGCGCGGATCGGGGTCGGTGCGGCAAGTGTCGCCGAGATTGACCGCATCAATATCCTGCGTGCGGCGCTTTTGGCGATGACCCGCGCCGTCGCGGTTCTCGGGATCGGCCCTGATACCGCGCTCGTCGATGGCGATATTGCCCCGCCGCTGACCTGCCGGGTGCAAACAGTCGTCAAAGGCGATGCCCTCAGTTTCTCGATTGCCGCCGCCTCCGTTGTCGCCAAAGTGACCCGCGACCGGATCATGCGCGGTCTGGCGCCCCGGTATCCCGGATATGGCTGGGAAACGAATGTCGGCTACTCTACGCCGCAGCATGGCGAGGGGATTCGCCAATTGGGTGTGACGCCGCATCATCGGCGCTCTTTCGCGCCGGTTCGGCTGGCGATCGCCGGCGCGGCCGTGCTGCCGCTCTTCGCAGAGTTTGATCCGGGACCGGAGGCAGTGGATTCTCCATGAGGCTCGGCGGCGAGCGCCGAGACCGCGTGGCGCGCGAGCTTTTTCATCAACGTCGGCAGCGCGTGGTCGGCGAGTTGGCCGACTTGGCTCCACGCCCCCTCCACGGCGCCCCGCCCTGCGAGGATCGCCAGCTCGAGGCGGAAATGGGTAAAGCCATGGCGGACCGTTCCCGGCAACGGCGACCATTCAACCGCGGCAGGGGCAAACCGGACCGCTTCGCAAAGGTCCCACGGCTCCGGTCGCCATGGCGTCGACGGGATCTCGGTCATCCCGCCGAGCAAGCCCTTTTCGGGCCGCCGGCGCAGCAGCACCGCTCCATCCGGCCGCATGAGCCAGAACGCGACACCATACCGCAGCGGTCTTTCGGGCTTCCGGAGCGGCATCGGCAGAAGCTCCGGGAGTCCGGAGGCGGCGGCGGCGCAACAACTCCGCCACGGGCAAAGGACGCAACGCGGCCGGCGCGGCGTGCAGAGCAGCGCGCCGAGCTCCATCAGCGCCTGTGCAAAATCGCCGCAGCGCCGTTCCGGAACCAGAGCGGCGGCAAGCTCTCGCAGCCGGGGCTTTGCCGCAGGCAGACGGGCCCCGACGGCATAGAGCCGCGCGACAACCCGCTCGACATTCCCGTCAACGGCAGCCGTACGTCGGTCGAAGGCGATGGCGGCTATGGCTGCGGCAGTGTAGTCGCCGATTCCCGGCAATGCGCGCAATTGCGCGGCTTCCTGGGGAAAGACGCCCCCGCAGCGGTCAACCAGCACGCGAGCGCAGGCATGGAGGTTGCGGGCGCGCGCGTAATAGCCGAGCCCCTGCCACAGTCGCAGGACCTCGTCGAGCGAGGCCGCGGCCAAAGCCGGGACATCGGGCCAACGTGCCACGAATCGGTCGAAATATGGGCGGACAGTCGCTACGGTCGTTTGCTGCAGCATAATCTCGCTGAGCCAGACGCGATAAGGGTCGGGCCGGACCCCGGCCGGTGACCGCCAGGGCAGGTCGCGGCGGTGGCGGTCATACCAGGCGAGGAGAGCCGCGGGATCCGGCTTTCTTGATGCCGACAAGCTTTCGGCTCGGGGCGATGGCATGGGTGAGACGAATCGACGGCGCGAGGATGCAAGCAACACCGCAACCCTAAAGGGTCGTCCGGCCGAAAGCGAGCGCGGGCACGGCTTTCGCACCGTCGGCGTGGCGGTCTCGAAACTCGCCGCTCCGGTCGTTGCTAAGCGTGGCGGCGGCATTCTCGTCCGCCTGAAAGCGCACTGGGCGATGATCGTCGGCCCCGACTGGGCTTGCGTAACCTGGCCGACGGGTCTCGGCCGTGACGGCGCCCTGAAACTGTGCGCGGCATCCGGCGCCGCTCTCGAGTTGCAGCATTGCGCGCCGCTGCTGATCGAAAGGATCAATCTGTTCTTCGGGCGCTCCGTGATCAGCCGCTTGGCGCTCGTGCAGGGCCTCCCGGCCCCTGCATCCTCACCGGCCGGGCTCCCGCCTCGCCGGTTGGCACCTGCGGAGGAGAGAGTCCTCGACGAGCAGCTCGCCGTCATCGCCGAACCGCAGTTGCGTGAGGCGCTGGCTCGGCTGGGCGAGGCAGTGTTCAGCAGCGAAGATTGAGGGGCGGCACGGCGTATTGCAGCTCGACATCAACATATGGTAGTAAGGGATCCAGCATGCGTAAAATATTGTTTCCGCTACTCGGATTAGTGGCAGTCAACGTGATTTCGGCGTGGCTGGTTGGCTTGGCTGTCTCGCGGCCGGTGCTGGCAGATGCGCAGTCCAGGCTCGCGATCACGCAGGACGACCGGATTTTCGGCAACCCCGACGCGCCGATCACGATCGTTGAATATGCCTCTTTGACGTGTCCCCACTGCGCCCATTTCGCAAATGACGTGCTTCCCGAACTCAAGAAGAGATGGATCGACACCGGGAAGGCAAAACTGGTATTGCGCGACTTCCCGCTCGATGAGCCGGCTTTGCGCGCGGCGATGATAGCGCGTTGCGCGCCGCCGGATCGCTTTTATGCGTATGTCGACACGTTTTTCGCGACGCAGGACAAATGGGTAATGGCGCGGGATTATCGCGAAGCTCTAGCCCGGCTGGTCAAACTCGGCGGCATGAGCAAGGAACAATTCGACAAATGTCTGAAGAACACCGCGCTCGAGAACAAAATCGTCGAAGAGCGTTTGGTCGCGTCCAAAGAACTCGATGTGAACTCGACACCGACGTTTTTCATTAATGGCACGAAGTTCACGGGCGCGCCGACTGTCGAGGAGTTCGATAAGGTGCTGTCCGATCTCTCGGCGAAGTCGTGAAGGCGACGGGCGCGCTAAGCTGACGAGCGGCGGCGTCGGAAAATTGGCGGTTCACTGATGCAGGTCGAGCGGCTTCGCCTGGTCGGGTTCAAGTCATTCGTCGATGTTACCGAGCTGGCAATCGAACCTGGGCTTACCGGTGTTGTTGGGCCGAACGGTTGCGGCAAGTCGAACCTCGTCGAGGCACTGCGCTGGGTGATGGGCGAAACATCGGCCAGGCGTCTGCGCGGCGGCGAGATGGACGATGTCATCTTCGCCGGGACCGCCGACCGGCCGGCGCGCAACCTCGCCGAAGTCACGCTGAGGATTGACAACAGCGCGCGCGATGCCCCGTTCGCATTCAACGAGCGCGAAGAAATCGAGGTCGTCCGGCGGATCGAGCGCGGTGCGGGATCGGCCTACCGGCTCAATGGACGCGAGGTTCGGGCCCGCGACGTACAGCTACTGTTCGCCGATGCTGCAAGCGGCGCACATTCGGGCGCGATCGTGAGCCAGGGCCGGGTCGGTGCACTGATTGATGCGAAACCGGCCGAGCGGCGACCCCTCCTTGAAGAAGCCGCCGGGACGGCCGGGCTTCATGCGCGGCGCCACGAGAGCGAACTCAAGCTCGACGCGGCCGAAGAGAACCTCACCCGCCTCGATGATGTCATCAGCACGATCGAGGTCCAGTTGGAGGCTTTGAAAAAGCAGGCGCGTCAAGCGCAGCGCTACCGGCGCCTTGCCGAGCACATCCGGCGCACCGAGGCCCTGTTGTTCCGCGCCCGGTGGCTGCAGGCAGAAGCAGAGGCCGAGCATACCGCCGGAGAGCTTCGCGATGCCGAACGCGCCGCTGCAGAAGCCACCGAACACGCCCTCGCCGAGGGGCGCGCTCGCGAAGCTGCCGAGACGGCACTGCCGCCCCTGCGGGTCGCCGACGCGGCGGCGTCGGCCGAACTGCAGCGGCTCACGCATGCTCGCGACGGCCTGGAGCAGGAGCTGCAGCGGGTGCTGGCTGCCCGTGGCGATGCCGAGCAGCGGCTCGCCGAGCTTGCCGCCGACCTGGAA
>JAFMSA010000306.1 GCA_017353855.1 Alphaproteobacteria bacterium | reverse complement strand
TGGGCGGCGATGCTGTTGCGATTTTCCCGATCGGCGGACCGGCCGGCGAAATGATCCGGCACACGCTGCAGCAGCAGGGCGTCGCCCACCACGCCATCCCGATATCCGGGTTCACACGCGAGAGCCTCGCGGTCGACGAGCTGACGAGCGGCAAGCAGTTCCGCTTCATTTTGCCGGGTCCCGAGCTGTCGCCGGCCGATCAGGAACGTTGCCTCGACCAGCTCTCTGCAGCGGCGGAGGGCGCCCGGTATATCGTCGCCAGCGGCAGCCTGCCGCCTGGGGTTCCCAATGACTTTTACTCAAGAGTGTCCGAGCTCGCGTGCCGCCGGGGCACGCGTTTTGTCCTTGACACCTCCGGCGCGCCGCTCAGGCAGGCTGGTAGCGGCATTTATATGCTGAAGCCGAGCCTTCGCGAACTCGCCGACTTAACAGGGCGAGAGATCGACACCGAGTGCCAGGAAGAGCAGGCCGCGCGGCAGCTCGTCGAGCAAGCCCGCTGTGAAATCGTCGTGCTAACGCTTGGCGCGCGAGGCGCGCTCCTGGCGACGGCCGCGGGATGCCAGCGCTTTGCCGCAACCGCCGTCGACGCGCGCAGCACAGTCGGCGCCGGGGACAGCATGTTGGCCGGCGTCGTCCTCGGCCTCTCGCGTGGATTGGCGCTGCGTGATGCCCTGCGTCTCGGCATGGCAGCCGGAGCAGCGGCACTGTTGGGCTGCGGCACCCAGCTGTGTCGGCTCAGCGATGTAGAGCGATTGTACGCAGGTGGCGAAAATTTACGGCAGGCCTGACCCAGATCATTGTGTGATAGCGCTGCCGCTGCCATTCGGCATTGAGCCGCAACTTGAATGAAAACCCCGGCTACAGGGGGGACTAAGGAAACGCACCCGCAACGGCCAGGGCGGCTCGGGTTATTCCGGCGATTTGCCCCGCGATCTCGAGCATTCGTGCCGACTGCGGGCCGCGCTGGCGCAGCGGCGCGGTCATCGAAATCGGCCGCGGTCTTGGGCAGTTCCTTGAGGTCGTAATCGAGGGTGCTCACCAATAATCGAAGAGCGGCGGGCCGAGCAGCACGACCTTGACGTCCAGTGAGATCGGCTCGGGCTGCATGACGCGGTGCTGGCCAGGCTCAGTAATTGCTCTAAAGCTGATGCGTCGGGTGCTAACCGGAATGCGCTGCGATGATCGCATCGGCGACGAGCTGGGTCGAGTCGAGGCAAACGACGCTCTTCGGCAGCCGCCCCTCGGCGGTGGCCACCGGCCGGACCGTGTCGGTCATGGCGACACTCTCAAACAGCGGATCCGCCAGCAGCCTGCCCACGAGGAGACCGTCGGGTCGCGGCTGCGAAAATCCGCGTTGCTCCGGCCTGCCGGCAGCGGCGGGGCCCGCGCTGCAGCGTGTGCCGGTACTGATCAGATCGTCGAGAATGATGACAGCGTGATCGTGCACTTCACCGATCAGCAGTTCGCCGGTCACCATTCCGCCGCTGGCCGTTTCTCGACGTATGCCGCAGCCGGCTCTTCATCCAATTCTGCCGCACGAGCGCGGTGGAATTGCTCTGCCGGTTTGGCGCCGTCAATATCCAGCGAAGCAACAGCAACTCTTTGGTGCCGCAGCCCGCCGGGTGAAATGATCGACAAAGAGCGGTATCCCATCGAGGTTGGAGACCGGGCAGCGAAAGACATTCTCGGAAGCGGCGAAATTGTGGACGTCGAGCTAAGGGAGGCGCTCTACTGGGCTGCAGGAATCGTAAAATGGAAGATTGTGCCGCCCTCTGGGTTGGGCTCGGCCCAAAGCTTGCCGTTGTGCGCCTCAACGATCGATCGGCAGATCGACAGGCCGACACCCATGCCTTGCGCCTTGGTCGTCACGAAGGGCTGGAACAAGCGATCGGCGACCTCGGGTGCAATTCCAGGACCGGTATCGGTGATGCTGATTTCGACCGCGCCGCCGCTGATCGTTTTGGCCGATATCGTCAGATCACGCCGGGGACTGGCTTCCATCGCCTCGATCGCATTTCGCATCAAGTTGACGACGACCTGCTGGATCTGGACCTTGTCGATCAGCACGTCAGGCAGCTGCGGAGGAGGTCGCAACCGTACCGTCACCCTGCGCTCCTTTGCCCCGATCAGCGCGAGCGCGGCCGCCTCCTCGATAATCCTGCCGATGTTCTCGGAGCGCTGTTGAGTGTCACCTTTGCGCACGAACTCGCGCAGTCTGCGAATGATCTGCGTCGACCGCTTCACCTGGTTCAGCGCATTGTCGATCGCGCCGGCGGTTCGTTCGACTGCCGCGGTGCTGCCACTGCTCAGCAGCAATTGGGCGGCTTCCAGGTAGTTCGTTGCCGCCGTCAGCGGCTGATTGATTTCGTGCGCAAGAGCCGAGGCCATTTGCCCCATCTCGGTCAGGCGCGAAATGTGCGACAACTCCGATTGCAACTCCTGCAACCGCTGTAGCGTGCGCTGCCGCTCGGTAAGGTCGCGGACAAAACCGGTGAAGAGGCGATGCCCTTCTGTCCTCACTTCACCCACCGCAAGCTCGATCGGGAAGGTCGAACCGTCCTTGCGCTGCCCCGTGACGACCCGGCCGAGACCGATAATCCGCCGATCGCCTGTCGCGAGGTAATGGGCGATGTAGCCATCATGGTTTTCCCGGTACGGGGAGGGCATCAGCACGCTTACGTTGTGGCCGCAGACCTCCTCGGGGGTGAACCCGAACATTTGCTCGGCCGTAGCGCTGAAGGATTGAATAATTCCGCGCTCGTCGATGACGACCATGCCGTCAGGGATCGTATCGAGGATCGAGCGCAGATGCGCCTCCCTTTCCGAGAGCGCCGCCATGGCAAGCTTCTTTTCGGAGATGTCTCGGGCGATCTTCGAAGCGCCGATGACGCGTCCGGCTTCGTCGCGGATCGGCGAGACAGTCAGCGCTACCTGAATAACCCGTCCGTCCTTTCTTCGGCGCTCGGTCTCGTAGTGCTCGACGCGCTCGCCCGCCTTGATGCGACCGAGGATTCTCTTAATCTCGTCGACCCGGCCGGGCGGCATCAGAAGCGTAATCGGCTGACCCACCATTTCTGCCGAGGTATAGCCGAACATCTGCTCGGCGGCTTTGTTCCAGCTGGTGATGGTACCGTCCAGGGTCTTGGAGACGATCGCATCTTCCGACGACTCGACGATAGCGGCCAACAGGCGTTCCGCCTGTTCTGCGTCGACCGGCCGGCTGACACCGCTCATATCCGCCTCGGCACCTCTCGATCCTTGGTTAGGCCCTCTCAGCCGGCCAAGCAGCTTCGATTACCTGGTGCGTTGAGCTCGCACCGCCGTCCCTGCCCTCTCTTGGCTGGGGCGCGCCTGGACCGTACACCACTCTATCGAGCCTTATGACGCAGATCAACGCGGCGCGGTGTCGCCTGAGGGACAATGCATCTTCTTCGCGAGACCGTGTCGACGATGCTGCTCATGGTCGATAGCGGCGGAATGCGGAATTCACTGTGATTCTCCAATAATGCAAGGGTCTTGCAGAACATGACCTCGTGCGAGCCGCCTGAGACCCACGGCGCTGGGCGAGCTGGTTTACCAGGGCCGTCGCCGGTGGTGATGAACTTGTTGCACAGGCCACCCGCGTCGGCTGATCGACCGACCGACGTGCTCCGAGACGAGCTGGCAAAGGCACGCGCCCAGCGCGCGGCACACGCGGCGGCATGGGAATGGCGTGGGGCGCACCCAAACGCCGACGTGCCCATTGCCTCGCGAAAGCAGAGTCTCGGTTTATCCGGACGAGGGGATCCGCGCGCTGCCGACCACCATGATTCTCAGTCGCGCACTGACTATTCGGCCTCTCGTGCTTCGGCGCAGAGCGCATCGCACGCAGTCACATTGGTATCACCGACCGGCGGCCGACAGCTCTTTGGTTTGATCGTTTCCCAGCGAGGTTGTCCGACATGAGAGCTCTGTCGCACGCGGCAACCGCGTCATTAACTTAACTTAACTTTAAGGCCGCCGCGCTGTAGCAGCGTCTTCTTACAATGAACTTCTCCTGCCCCATCGCGGAGGCAGCTGTGGTTTCCTGTAAAGTTCCAACAGGTCGTCGCGCGCTGCGCTGTCATCGCCAGGTTGCGGCATAGCCAAGAGGGCTTGAATGCGCTCTTCGGTGGCCGGGTGATCACGAAAGAGCGACCACACTCGCAGCCGCGCAGTGGTCGGAAACCGGCCGCGCAGCAGCATCTGCTCGCGGCGGCGCATCTTGACGAGGGCCGATGCCAGGCCGCGCGGATCTCCGGTCAGTTCGGCCGCCTCGAGATCAGCCTTGCCTTCGCGCGTCCGCGAAAGTGCGAGCTGCAGCAGGCCCACTCCAAGCGGCGCGACGGCTAACACCAGCAGAGGGACGACTGGAAAGCTCGGAGCGGAAACGGTCGTCAGAAGGATGCTGTAAAAGACGAGCAGAAAAGCGATCTGCGAGACCATGCGGGTGAGCTGCCCTGCGACGATTGCGAGCTGCATCACGGCGAGGTCACCATTGCGGATATGGACGATTTCGTGTGCGACGATCCCGCGGATCTCGCGGGCGGTCATTTCGCACGCGAGCGCCTTTGACAAAGCGATCGTGGTTGCTTCGCCCTGACCGATCGTGAATGCGACGGGAAACCGCTCGGCGACCCAGCAGAGATGCGGCTGTGTTCGACCCCGGCCCGACGGCACAGCCCGTCGAGAATATCATAGAGTATCGGCGCGTCGCAGCGCGGCACGGGGCGTGCGCCAATTGCCTGGAGCAGGAGATCCGACGGTGCCCGCCGTACGAGCACAAAAAGCATAGCGCTGCCCACGAGGCTCCATAATATGCCGCCCCACCCCGCGACGCTCCAGCCGCAATAGGAAAGCAGTACCGCCATCGCGGCCACGAGCATGGCCGAATGCTGTCGGATACGGCGCCGCCGGCGCTTGCTGTCCACGGTTACCACGCGTTCCGCCTTTCTGCCGCATCGCTCGATAAACGCGTCAGAGCCGAATACCCTCAAAGTTCCCCTGGCAGCTGAGAGTGTCCGCGGCGCTGACTGAACCAGCTTTGATCCACGTCAATTTCGGTCATGGCCTTCCAGCCGAAGATGAATTTGGACTCTTAGCCTCATCCGGGCTTTGGGGCGTCTCGGCGTGAGGGTGTGTGAAAGCAACTGTGCTTCAGTAGGAGGATACCGGGCCGGTCATGTCGAAAAGCGATGCCGCGCTGCTCACCGACCTTTATCAGCTGAACATGATGGCGGCTTATCTTGAACACGGCGTTACGGAGCGCGCGGTGTTCGAGCTGTTCGTACGCAACCTTCCGCCCCATCGCGGCTTCCTGATGACCGCAGGGCTTGAACAGGCTCTGCAATTTCTCGAAGCTGTTTGCTTCACTGCTGAAGAGATCGATCAGAGCCGCGGCCTGGGACAGTTTTCAGAGAGCTTTCTCGCCTACCTTCGGTCTTTCCGCTTCAGCGGGGACGTCGAAGCGATGCCGGAGGGAACCGTGTTCTTTCCGGACGAGCCAATCCTCCGCGTGACGGCACCGCTGCCGGAAGCGCAGTTTGTCGAAACGCGCCTCGTCAATCTGGTACACTTTGAGACGGTGATCGCGTCAAAACAGCACGCATGGTGCTCGCTGCGCCCGGAAAACCGTTGATCGATTACGGTCTGAGACGAGCCCACGGCGCCGAGGCGGGGCTGCTCGCTGCGCGTGCCAGTTACATCGCCGGGTTCGGCGGCACGGCAACGCTAGCCGCCGGGCTCCAATTCGGCATCCCCGTCTACGGC
>JAFMSA010000305.1 GCA_017353855.1 Alphaproteobacteria bacterium | reverse complement strand
ACCAATCCGCGCCTGAACTTTAGACCCTGCTCGGAGCGTATTCCCGCAGGAGCCCTCCTCGACAGGCGATCCCCGTCCTCACCTCGACGTGAACGCCCATGAATCTACAGGAACTGAAACGCAAGACCCCCGCAGAGCTTCTCGCATTCGCAGAGGAGCTCGAAATCGAGAACGCGTCCTCGTTGCGCAAACAGGACATGCTGTTTGCCATTCTCAAGCAACTTGCCGAAAACGACGTGCCGATCTCGGGCGACGGCGTGCTCGAGGTGCTGTCCGACGGATTTGGGTTCCTACGCTCGCCGGAAGCCAACTACTTGCCCGGCCCGGACGACATCTACGTCAGTCCAAGCCAGGTTCGACGTTTTGGCCTGCGAACCGGGGATACGGTCGAAGGTCAGATCCGATCGCCGCGCGACGGTGAACGCTACTTCGCCCTTCTCAAGGTCAGCGGGATCAATTTCGATGAGCCGGACCGCCTGCGCCAGCGGATCAACTTCGACAATCTGACGCCGCTTTATCCCGAGGAAAAGCTGATCCTCGAATTCGACGACCCGACGCGCAAGGATCTGACGACCAGGGTTATCGATCTCATCACGCCGCTCGGGAAAGGTCAGCGCGCGCTGATCGTCTCGCCGCCGCGGGCCGGCAAGACGGTAATGCTGCAGAACATCGCTCATGCAATCATGGCCAACCACCCGGAGGTCTACCTGATCGTGCTGCTGATCGACGAGCGGCCCGAAGAGGTGACCGACATGGCCCGCTCGGTGCGCGGAGAAGTGATCAGTTCGACCTTCGATGAGCCCGCCCAACGGCACGTACAAATTGCCGAGATGGTGATCGAGAAAGCCAAGCGGCTTGTCGAGCACAAGCGGGATGTCGTGATCCTGCTCGATTCGATCACGCGCCTCGCCCGAGCCTATAACACCGTCGTTCCGTCCTCCGGCAAGGTGTTAACGGGCGGCGTCGACGCGAACGCGCTGCAGCGTCCCAAGCGCTTCTTCGGCGCGGCGCGCAACATCGAGGAGGGTGGCTCACTCACCATCATCGCCACCGCGCTCATCGACACCGGATCGCGAATGGACGAAGTGATATTCGAAGAGTTTAAAGGTACCGGCAATTCCGAGATCATTCTCGATCGCAAAGTCGCCGACAAACGCACCTTCCCTTCGATCGACATCACCAAATCCGGGACACGCAAGGAAGAATTACTGGTCGATCGCGGCGTCTTGTCAAAGATGTGGGTGCTTCGCCGCGTGCTCACCCCCATGGGTACCGTCGACGGTCTGGAGTTTCTGATCAATAAGCTTAAAGAATCAAAGAGCAACGCCGAGTTCTTCGACGCTATGAACACCTGACCTGCCGCGATATCGCTGTTTATCACAAACCATATATTGCGATATATTACGGTAGATTCACGCCGCTAACAACAGTCTCGGCGGTGCTCGCCCGACCTGGCCGGTTGGGGCGGAGCGCTTGCTGATCGCAAACAGGGCGCCCCTGCCGCAATAAGGTGAGTCCGGGCGGTGGCCTCGTCCGCCACGCCAGCCGCTGCCTGCGGGCAGAGCGGTGGCGGAGACGGGAGCGGGCGACCGCGGCTAAAGCTAAACGGTAAGGACTGTCGATCCGGTCGTCTTGCGGCCCTCGAGATCGCGATGGGCGCGCGCGGCCTCGCGCAGCGGGTAGGTCTGATTGACCGCGATGTTGACTGCCCCGCTCATGACGACGTCGAACAGTTCGCGGGCGGCAGCCAGTAGATCCTCCCGGCTCGCGGTGTAGCTGTTCAGCGTCGGCCGGGTCAGGAATAATGAGCCCTTGGCAGCGAGGATGCCGATATCGACGGGTCCGATCGCTCCCGAAGACTGGCCGAACGACACCATCAATCCGAGGGGAGCGAGGCAATCGAGCGACTTGTAGAATGTATCCTTGCCGACCGAGTCATAAACGACCGGCAGTTTCTTGCCGTGGCTGAGCTCGCCGACCCTAGCCACGAAATCCTCATGCTTGTAAAGAATGGGATGGTCACAGCCGTTTTTCTTGGCAAGGGCCGCCTTTTCTTCGTCGCCGACCGTGCCGATCACGCTCGCCCCGAGATGCTTGGCCCACTGAGAAACGATCAGCCCCACGCCACCGGCAGCCGCATGGATGAGAATTGTTTCGCCTCGCCTAACCGGGTGGGTGCGGCGCACGAGATACCAGGCGGTCATTCCCTTCAGCATCATCGCCGCGGCCTGCCGGTCGGTAATCCCGTCGGGCACCGGAACGAGGCGGTCAGCCGGCATCACCCGCTCTTCGGCATAGGCACCGATCGGGCCGCCGGCATAAGCGACGCGGTCGCCGGCCTTCAGACCGCGCACACCGGGCCCGACTTCTTCGACAACACCGGCACCCTCCGAACCAAGCCCGCTCGGCATCGGCAGCTGATACAAGCCGCTGCGATGATAAGTGTCGATGTAATTGAGCCCCACCGCAGTCTGACGCAGACGGACCTGACCCTCGCCGGGCCTGCCGACATCGACCTGCCGCCACGACAGGACATCGGGTCCGCCGGGTTTCTCGAAACGAATTGCGTGCGCCATGGCCTCCTCCTGGTTTAGGGAAAGGACGCGACGCTAGCGCACTCGGGCCAGAGTTTCGAGCAGTGTCTCGGGGTCGGTGACCGGTAGCGAGCAGACCGGGCCTTCGCACACATAGGCTGCGGGCTTCCCCTCGAACAGACCCTTCCCGGATGCGGGATGACCGGCAGGAAGCCGGTCACCGGGGGCCAGCGAAACGACCGTCCGGTTCGGCAGCGAGGCCTTGTAGACGGTGCGGCGCAGCGACCGGAAGAGCGGGTCGTCTGTCGCGCCGACAATGACAATCTGCAGCGGATTTTCTAACAGTTCAGTATTGTTGAGCAAACTCGCGAGGGGAAAGAAGTTGCGCGCAACCTCACCGGAGAAAGTCTCGACAATCGCCTCGGCGCGCCGGCGGTAGGCTTCCTCGCCGGTCAGGATCGCCAGACGGGCCAGTACCCCCACCAACGTGCCGTTGCCGGCCGGAACCGGAGAATCGGCGGCGGTCTTGGCCCGCGCGATAAGTCGCCCGGTGTCGTTCGCAGCGAAAAAATAGCCGCCGCCCGCCGCGTCCCAATAATGGCGGTCAAGGACCGCTACCCAGCTGCGGGCTTGCGCCAGGAAAGTCTCCCCTCCGACGGCTTCGTGCAGGCTGAGAGCGGCGCGGCAGAGATTGGCATAGTCGTCCACACTCGCCGGGTGCCGGGCACGGCCGGCACGCCAGCTGTGCAGTAGGCGGCCGTCGGGCGTCGTCATGTGGGCGCAGACAAAGTCGAACGCGCGCTGCGCGCTCTCGATCCACGGCGGTTGCTCGAATACGCTCCCGGCATTCGCGGCCGCGGCGATCATGAGACCGTTCCAGTCGGCAAGCACCTTGTCGTCCCATCCCGGTCGCACGCGGCGCTCGCGCGCCCGGAACAGCAATACGCGGCAGGCGGCGAGCTCGCGCTCGGTCGCGTCATCGGCACGCTCGGGCATGCTCGACCGGTTGAGAATGTTCTTTTCTTCCCAATTGCCCTGCGCGCTCACGTCGTAGAAACGTTTGAAGAGCGCCGAGCGCTCGCCGAGTACGGCGTCGATTTCGGCCTCGGACCAGACGTAGAACTTGCCCTCTTCGTGCTCGCTGTCGGCGTCGAGGCTGCTCGCGAAGCCGCCCTGCGGCGTCGCCATCTCGCGGCTCACCCAACCGAGGGTTTCGGCGATCCGGTCTCGGTAAAGAGGGCTGCCGGTCTCCTGCCAGACGAGCGTCATCAGTTCAACGAGCTCGGCATTGTCGTACAGCATCTTCTCGAAATGCGGCACCAGCCAGCGCGCATCGGTGGAATAGCGCGCAAACCCGCCGCCGAGATGGTCGTAGATGCCGCCCTGCCCCATCGCATCGAGTGCCTTGACGACCGCATCGCGGTAAGGCGGCTGGCGAGTGCGCCTCCACGCGCGCCACAGTAATTCGAGGATCCCGGTCTGCGGAAATTTGGGAGCCGTACCGATCCCGCCGTGGAGCTGGTCGACCTCGCGCAACAGCCGCTCGGCGATCCGGTCGAGCTGCTCCCGACCGATCGCGTCGCCGCGCTGCGGCTGGCCCAGCCGTTGCAGGGCTCCGCAAAGGGCTGCAACATTTTTCGCAATCTTGTCGCGTTCCTGCGCATAGGCGTTGCTTATTGCCTCGAGCACCTGCGCGAAGCCGGGGCGTCCCCAACGTGACTGCGGCGGGAAGTAGGTCCCGCCCCAGAATGGCTCGCCGTCGGGGGTCAGGAACATCGTCAGCGGCCAGCCGCCCTGTTCGCCCAGCAGCGCCAGAGCATGCTGGTAGATCGCGTCGAGGTCGGGGCGCTCCTCCCGGTCGACTTTGATGTTGACGAACAGCTCGTTCATCCGCGCGGCGATCTGCGGGTCTTCGAAGCTTTCATGTGCCATGACATGGCACCAGTGGCACGCGGCATAACCGACCGAGAGGAGGATGGGCTTGCCGGCGGCTTTGGCGGCGGCGAGCGTCTGCTCGCTCCACGGCTGCCAGTGGACGGGATTGTCCTTGTGCTGGAGGAGATAGGGGCTTGTCTCCTCGCCGAGACGGTTGCGATCCATGATGGCTCCCGATGATCTGGGTTGCGGCGGCAGCATTGCCGCAGGCGGCTCGACGGGTTAGGCTCGGCACCGCATCTTAGACCGAGAGAACGGTGGACTGCATCATCCGCTCCGCCCCTCGCAACAATAATGGAGAGTTTTGCATGGCTAGTGCGCCGGTCGACCCGCCGCTCTTCTACAGCCGCCATATATTCTGCTGCACTAATGTAAGGCCGGCCGGCCATCCGCGCGGCTGCTGCAGCGCCGGCGGCAGCGAGAAGCTGCGTGCCTACATGCGCGAGAAAGCCAAAGCGCTCGGCATCGAGAATATACGGGTCAATGCCTCGGGCTGCCTCGACCGCTGCGAACTCGGCCCCAATATGGTCATCTATCCCGAGGGCGTGTGGTATCACTACGATTCGACGCAAGACGTCGACGAGATCTTGCAGAAGCATCTGATCGAGGGCGGCCGGGTCGAGCGGCTGATGCTGCAGCCCGACCAGAAATAGGCGCTCACGCCGCCTCGGCCTCGGCTTGCGAAACGATTTTTGCGCCGGCGACGGCCGCTGGCCGTGCCGCGATCGCGATAGTGCGCGTCTCGGGGCCCGATACGGCGCGGGCGGTCCTTCTGCTGGCGGGGAGCCTGCCTCCCCCGCGCGTCGCGCAGCGGCGGCGCCTGATTGATCCGAATACCGGGGATCACCTCGACAACGGCTTGGTGTTATGGTTTCCCGGCCCGAAAAGTGCCACCGGCGAAGACGTCGCCGAACTGCATCTGCACGGCAGCCGGGCCGGCCTCGCCGCCACGATGCACGCGCTGGGCGGGCTGGGGCTGCGCCTTGCCGAACCCGGAGAGTTCACCCGGCGCGCCTTTCTCAACGGTAAGCTCGACCTGCTGGAGGCGGAGGCGATTGCCGACCTCACCGCCGCGGAGACGCAAGCGCAGCACCGCCAGGCGCTGCGTCAGCTCGGGGGCGAGCTCGGCGCGCTCTACCGGGGATGGCGAGGTCGCCTGTTAAAGACCCTTGCTCATCTCGAGGCGGCCATCGATTTCCCGGACGAGGACCTGCCGCAGGAAATCGAGGAGCGGATCATCGGCGAAGCAGGGGCCCTCGTCGCCGAGATCGACAGTCATCTCGCCGATGGCCGCCGCGGCGAGCGTCTGCGGGAGGGCATC
>JAFMSA010000304.1 GCA_017353855.1 Alphaproteobacteria bacterium | reverse complement strand
GATGATCGCTGCGATCCGCGCGCGGCGCTTCGCGCTCACAGGCTCCAGCGCACCCCGCACGAGGCGCAGGCCCGCGGTGGGGTTTGGCTCAGCAATGCACGCCGGAATTGCCGGTAGCGCGGCCCGTTCCAGATCTGGCGCAAGCTCTGCTGGGTAGCATCCCCGAGTGTGAAGCCGTCATAGCCGCGAACCGAAAAAGGCGCAATGCAGCAAGGAATCGCCCGGCCGTGCGCAGTGAAGTACATCAACGACCAGGGGCGCCGGCAGAGCGACCAGGGCTGACCCTCCGACGCGCGCCTGAGACTGGTGCCGGGCTCGGTCGCACCCGAGGCGTTAAAGCGCAGCCCAAGCTCTTGCGCGAGTGCGGCAGCCTCGTCGACGCGCTTCGCCTCGTCACCTTCAAGCTTGTCGAACAAGGCGGATTCGGGCCGTGCCAATCCGTGGCCCTCCGGCGTGAAAACGAGGCGCTGCAGATGAACCTCCGCAATGCCGATCCGGTGCGCCAGGCGAACGAAATCCGGCAGTTGATCGATAGTTTCCCGGAGCCCGGTGAGCCATAGCGAGACCAGTGGCCGCTCGATGTTTTCGGTGCGCTGCAATGCCGTGAAGTCGCGCACATTGCGCACGATCCGAGCGAACATGTCCCGGCCGCGCACGGCAAGGAATGCGTGCGGCTCGGCGGCATCGAGCGACACCCGCAGCTCGTCGAGGCCCGCCGCAATCAGCTCCCGGCCCTTGCGCTCGGTCAGAAGTGTGCCGTTGGTGTTGAACAAAACGTAGGTGCCGCGGTCTTTCAGGTAGCGCACCATGCGGGGCAGCGCCTTGACCATCATCGGCTCGCCGACACCGTGCAGTACAACCCGCGCGATATTCGGTAGCTGGTCCACAATGTGTGTGAAGAGATCCCAGCTCATGTCGCCAGGCGGCTCGAGCTCTTCGAAGGTTCGCGGGCAGGTTTCGCACAGCAGGTTGCAGCGATTGGTCGTCTCGAGATAAAGGCAGACCGGTTCGTGGTCGGCAACCGCGCCGCGCTTATCACCGACGGCTTCGAAATACCGCCGCGGGTCAGGTTTAGATTGCGCGATCGGGGACATTCTGCGGTTTTCGCCTCAGGTGGAAAAAGCTTCGCCGCGCCAAGTCGATGCCGGACACTATCACGAAACCGCCATAGACTGTGAACCCCACCCAGGACGGAATACGCCCCGTTGCGGCGTCGGAGTAGAGAAGCACGGCAGTGACACTCAGCCACCATGCCGGCCACCACGGGGCGGCAGCCAACAGTGCCACGAGCCAGACGAAGTACCACGGATAGTGAGGCGACGCGAAGAACGATGCCGCAGTGCCCAGCGCGGTCGCCCAACCCAGGGTCGAACGCGGATCGGGAGACCGGCGCAGAGCACAGATCGACAACCCGACGGTAACGGTGGCGGCGAGGGCGAGATAGGCGGCGAGCGGCACCCGAACACCACGTCGAGCGATGTCGAGAAGCCAGAAGCCGGATCCCGAAGCGAGGTTCTCTTCGGCGAGGTAGCCCGGCAGAAAGCCGAGAACCCGGGAGCCGACGCCGATATACGGCAGGTAAGCCCCGATGGCTACAGCGACAAAAGCAAACAGCCACCACCGGTCGCCCGAATTTGTCCTGGCCGGGCGCCATAGCGCCGGCGCTAAAACCACCGGGAAGAACTTGACCAGGGTCGCGGCCGCGAGAGCCGCTCCCGACAAGGTCCGCCGTCCCAAGACCGCGGCTGCCAGCGCGCATGAGACGAACGCAACCACCGCAGCGTCGATGTGGCCCGAACCGGCAATCTCCCACACCGGCAATGGATGCCAGACGTAGAGCAGGACGTATTCTCTCGGCTTTCCGACCGTGCGCAAAATGAGCAGCAATGCGCCGATCCCGACGGCTTCGACGGCGACCAAGAACAGCTTCACCGCCAGCACCGTCTCCCCCAAGCGATTTGCCAGCAAGAACAGCAGCTGCGCCACCGGCGGATAAATTGTCGGCGCATAGTTATTGCGATTGATGTTGGGAAAGACGGTATTGTCCCGCAGCCGGGCGAGCTCGGGATCGGTCGGAATATAGCGGTAAGGATTGATGCCGGCCGCCTGAACGCGCCCGTCCCAGATATAGCGGTAGATGTCGTCCGACAAGAACAACGGCGCTGGGAGCGCTATGAGACGCAACAGCGCCGCGATTGCCAGAACCAACGCCAGAGCCGGGGGTCGGCCGCGAGAGCGCAGGACGACGGCAGCCGCCGCTGCCCAGATCACTCCCTGCAGCAGCGCGATGACCAGAAAGGCCGGCAGATTACGGGCTAATTGAGCAGCGAGCCCGGCTGCTGCGCCCGCCACTAAAAGACCCGATAGCGCCAGCAATGGTCTTGCCGGAATTCGCGCCGGCGGTCCGCTAGCGCGGGCCCGGCCGGGTTGCCGATCGCGGGAGGCCTGCGCGGTCGAGGAGGCGCTGGAACCCGGGGCTTTTTGATGCCAGGGTTTCGAGAAAGGCGGTTGTGCTCGGCGCCGGAAAGCCGCCGTGATAGGGGCCCGCGTTCCCGTCCAGCCGGATTTCGTCAGCGAGCAACGCCAGCGTCTCGTTGTCGTCGATATCGTACCACTCGCGCAATGGCGTGACGGCGAGGCCGATTTCATGCGCACGGGCAAGCGTTTGTCGGTACACGCGCTCGGTGCTCCAGTCGATCTCCTCGAACAGGCGGCGGTGAAATTGCTTCAACCCGATCAGGTAATAGCCTCCATCTGCGGCAGGCCCCAGGACAACACGGTCGCCCGGCTCGCGCAGCTGGTGGACCGTTTCGACGAGGGCGCTTGTGGGAAGGGTCGGGCTGTCTGAATTCACCAGGCACACCGAAGCATAACCTGCGGCAAAAAGATCCCGCGCGGCATGGAAGAGGCTCCGCCCGATCGTCGGCTCCTTTGGCGGCAAAAGCTCAAACCCGTCGGGGAGGACGTCCTCGAAGAACCGCTCCGAGCCGGGCGGATGATAGGCGGCAAATCCCCGGATTGGCGCCTGCACCGCCGCGGCCGCTATATTCGCCGCGACATCCCTGAGGCAGCAGGTGTTGAGTTCGGCGGCTTCTTCATAGCTCAGCGGCGGGACGAGACGCGTCTTGACGGTCCCGGCGATCGACGCCTTCACCATTATCGCCACCGCGCATAATCGCCTAGACACAGCTCTCCCTTCAGGCGCCAACGGTCTCTCGGAGCGCTGAACCAATCCTATCGGCAATCTTTCCGTAGACGGCGAATTGATGTCCGCGGGCGGGTTCACCTGGGCGTCTCGTAGCCGGCAATTTCATCGCGGGGCGCAACTCGCGGGGTCAGCCGGCAGCGTGCGCGAAGTAGGTGTCCACGGCACGCACCAAGGCGCGCGACAGTTTCCGCCGGTAGGCAGGTCGCTGCAACAGGCGTTCTTCCTTCCGGTTCGACAGGCATCCCAGCTCGATAAGAGCCGACGGGATATCCGGTGCGGTCAGCACTGCGAAATCGGCCGAGCGCTGCGGGCGGTCGCGCAGCACGACCACACGCGACAGCGCGTCGACGATGTCGCGGGCGAGCACGATCGCCAAATTGCTGGTTTCGCGGCGCGCGAGATCCATCAAGACGTTTGCGACGGCGCGAGGCTCCCGAGCCAGGCGGACGCCGCCTATCAGATCGGCTCTGTTCTCGCTGGCTGCGAGGGCCGCAGCCTCCCTGTCCGAAGCTTGTGCCGACTGCGTGAACACTGACAGGCCGCGCATTTTCCTGTCAGGCAGCGCATCGGCGTGTATCGACAGGAAAAGCTCCGCTCGTCGGGCGCGGGCACGCGCAACCCGGTTGTGTAATGGAACGAATTCATCGGCGCCGCGGGTCAGCACGATGCGGTAGCGGCGCGTCGCGGTGAGCTGACGGGCGAATTCCAATGCAGTGGCGAGAGCAATATCCTTTTCACACGCACCGTCCGGGCTGATCGCGCCGGGGTCGACGCCGCCATGTCCGGGATCGATGGCGATGATCCGCTTGCGCCGCAGGGGTGCTGCTCCCCTTGCCGCAGGTTGAGCCAAAGCCCCATTGAGTGCCCATCCCCCGGCGACGCCCAACGCCAGCAGGCGCAGCACCCTGCGCCTTCCGCAATCCGATCCCGGCACGCCCCACCCCCCGGTGCTTCGCCGGAACAGCTTCTAGCGCACGAGCTGAAATTTCGCCAGATGGGCGGACCTCGGTTCTCGATTGCCAGCCTGCCGATATTGACGTGAGCGGCAACGGGCCGATATAAGCCCTTCCGTTTTTCCACGGCGAGCCCGTATGGCTACTCACAAATCAGCGGAAAAGCGCTTCCGCCAAACGCTTAAGCGCACGGAAATCAATCGGGCCCGGAGAAGCCGGGTGCGCACTTTCGTCAAGCGCGTCGAGACTGCGATAGCGACGGGCGATAAGCAGACGGCGCAGACCGCATTGCAGTTGGCGCAGCCGGAACTGCATCGGGCGATTACGAAGGGCGTGCTCCACAAGAACACGGTTGCCCGCAAGCTGTCGCGCCTCGCGACGCGCATCAACGCGCTGTGAGCCGAGGAGGAGCCGTTGTGCAGCCTGCGTCAGAATGCCGCAATCCGCACAAGGTTTTGCTTTAGCAAGCAGCGCCACGCCCTTGCCTCCCAGTGGCCGGAAAAATCCACCCCGGTTCCGTTTTCGGTCCCCATTGCCACCAAACCGCCACATAGATAAACTCGCTAAGTAACGGCGGCACTACCCTACCAATCGGCCGCGCAAACCCGAATAATGTCAAGAGAACGTCAGAACCTTGACACGTGAGCCGGCTGTAAAATGATGCGTAAATAGGTCGGTTCTTCCCGTACAGGGTAGTATTTTTGCGCCAGGATACTGGTGCTTCGGCAGCATGACATTTTCCGGCAATTAAGCCGTGCGTGCTACTGTCCTTTTATTATAGGGGGTGGAGGAGTGGCGGGAACGGTTCAAGAATACGATTCCGAGAACAGCATGAATGTACGCCACAGCGAATGGATCCGCGTACTGGGCCAACTGAAGTCGGAGATCGGAGAGGAGGCCTTTCATCATTGGCTCGAACCGATAAATCTGCAGCGGGTTGACGATGGGCAGGCGGTCATTGCCGCGCCGTCGCGTCTTTGGCGTGATTGGGTGACGACCCACTACGCCGACCGGCTCCTGGCGCTGTGGCAGGCGGAGAATGAGCGGGTGATCCGCCTCTCGGTCGTCGTGCAGCCACCGGGGAGATATGCCAACGGTGATCACCGGCCCGCCGCTGACGACGACGATACGGAAGACCCGCTGCCCACTCCGGCGCCGGCCGAAGCGGCTTCCGCGGCCGAAATCACCGACGACAGGGCGCAGCTCCTGGCGCTGGACCACCGCTTCGTCTTCGAAAATTTCGTCGTCGGAAAGCCCAATGAACTCGCGCACGCCGCCGCCCGGCGGGTCGCTGCAGCCTGCGTCAGCCCGCAGCACACCGTACCGTTCAATCCACTGTTCCTTTATGGCGGGGTCGGGCTCGGCAAGACGCACCTGATGCATGCCGTCGCTTGGTATATCCGCAAGCACGCCTGCAACCGCAAGATCATTTATCTTTCGGCCGAAAAATTCATGTATCAGTTCATTCGAGCACTGCGCTTTAAGTCGACGATGGACTTCAAAGAGCAATTCCGCTCGGTTGATTTGTTGATGATTGACGATGTTCAATTCATCAGCGGAAAGGAGTCGACGCAGGAGGAGTTCTTTCACACGTTTAACGCGCTCGTCGACGAGAACCGGCAGATCGTGATTT
>JAFMSA010000303.1 GCA_017353855.1 Alphaproteobacteria bacterium | reverse complement strand
CCACACACCAAAGCGCTAAGATAGGCTCTCACGAAGCGCCGGCAAAGACGCGGCGCATGACGGTCGCGGACCGTCTTGTTTCAGACGCTTCGCCTCAACATTTCGCACGCACCCTCAGCTGGCGAGTCGCGCGATTGTCGCCGTGGTGCTGTAGCCCGGCACGATCTTCGCCAAAAGCACCTCGCCACCCGAATTCCTGACGAACTCAGCGCCGACAACCTCCTCGAGGCGGTAGTCGTCGCCTTTGACAAGGAGCTGCGGCCGTATCTCTTGAATGAGCTCCATCGGCGTGTCTTCCTCGAAGATCACGACCAGATCGACCGCCGACAATGACGCCAGCACGGCCGCGCGCTCGGATTCGCTCTGGATCGGCCGCCTTGGCCCCTTGAGCCGCGCTGTCGAGGCATCATTGTTGAGCCCGACGACAAGCCGGTCGCAAGCTTCCTTGGCTTGTCCGAGCAATGCCACATGGCCCGGATGCAACAGATCAAAACAGCCGTTCGTGAAGCCGATCTTCAGGCCATGACGCCGCCAGCGCGCGACGGGGTCGAGCGCATGCGAGCGAGGCACCACCTTGTCGGCGGCGTGAAGATTGCGGCCGTTCAGGGCAGCCGTCAGCTCACGCGCATAAACGATCGCCGTGCCGATTTTGCTGACGACGACGCCGGCGGCCACATTTGCCAGGCGCGCCGCGTCGGCCAGGTTGCTGCCGCCGGCGAGCGCCGCGGCGACGGTGGCCACGACGGTATCGCCGGCTCCCGAGACATCATAGACCTCGTGCACCTCGGTGCGCTGGATGTGAACGGTGCCGTCCGCCGACACGAGCACCGAACCCTCCGCTCCGAGCGAAGCGAGCACGGCATCGAAACCGCACCTCTCGATAAGCGCGCGCGCCGCCTCGACGATCTCCAGGTCCGTCGCCACCGGCATCCCCGTGGCATGCGCGAGCTCTCGCCGATTCGGCTTTAGCAGATGGGCCCCGCGGTAACGGATGTGATCACCCCCCTTCGGGTCGACGATGACATAAGCGCCGGCCTCGCGCGCCGCGCGGATGATCTCCAACGCGACGCCCTCGGTCAGAACGCCTTTGGCGTAGTCGGAAACGATGACGACGGCATGATCGGCAACCAGCTCGCGGGCCAGTCGCAGGAGGTCCTCGCGGATATGAGGGTCGAGCGGGATCGAACTCTCGCGATCGGCGCGCAGGAGCTGCTGATTGCCCGCGATATAACGCGTTTTTACCGTCGTCGTGCGCTGGAACTGGACGAGCACATGAGCCTCCGCCCCGTCCTGCGCCTCCACGAGACGGCCGATTTCGCGCCCCGCCTCGTCATTGCCGACGACCGAAATAAACGAGGGAGCCGCACCCAGCGCCCGCAAATTGCGCAGCACGTTTCCGGCGCCGCCCAGGGTCTTCATTTCGCGCTCGATACACAGCACGGGGATCGGCGCCTCCGGCGAAACCCGCTCGACCTGGCCGTAAACATAATGGTCGAGCATCACGTCGCCGATACACAGCACGCGCCCCGTGTTCAGCCGATCGACGATCGGAACCAGATCAGTGTTGTTCACCATCGGCGAGGCTCGCTTGCGGGACATGCGCCACCCGTCTTTTTACGACACCATACAACGCTCGCAAGAAAAATGCCGTCAGACCTTCCGAGCTATTACGCGAAACGCCGCACGTCGCCGGGTCACGGTTGCGGGTCCGCCGCCTGTCCGCGGGCGGCTTCTCCCGGATGACCCGGAGCGCGGCAAGCTTCACCCTTCAGGGCGGAGCAGGATGGCGCGCGTCGACTGGGTCGCTCAGATGCCATCCTATGGGCGGTTGGTTCTGCTGCAAACTCCAGTGATCCGGTCGGTGGCGCGCTGCAGGTTCCGGCGCCGCGCGATGAACGGCGAACCGATCGTCGAAGAGGAGAGACCCCCGGGCGGGGCCGCGGATGGATCCAAATGAGGCGGCGGGACGTGGAAAGTTTCCGGGCTGCCCCTCGGACGCCGGGCTCCAGCCCGGCGAGGTTCACAAACACGCGTCCGGTTCGAGCCGCTGTTCTCACCGCCGCCGGCGCAGCAGCAGATAGCTGGCGCCGGCGCCGCCGTGTCGGGGCTGGGCCGGAGCTATCGCGAGAACGTGCCGGCGCAGCTCCGGTTCCTCCAGCCAGCGGGGAACCGAGCTCTTCAGCACCCCCGCACCGTTCGGGCCCAGGCCGCGGCCGGTGATGATCAGAACGCAGCGCCGTCCCGCATCTCGAGACTCTCGGATGAAGCAGACCAGCTCCCGATGCGCCTCGGCCTGGGTCATGCCGTGCAGGTCAAGACTCGCCTCGATGTCGTACCGGCCCCGCCTCAGCCGCTGTGCATTGGCGCGGTCGAGGCCGGCGAAGCGGTCGAGCGCCACCCGCGCAGGCCCGAGGTCATCGCGTGGCGGCCCGGCCCGGGCGTTTGCCGGCTCGGGAAGCGATACCGGCGCGCGGCGACCGGGCAACGGTCGGACATCGCGCACGGCATTCTGCCATAGCGCGCGGTCACTGCCCGCCCGCGCCCCGTTGCTCGTCTTCTCCGACACGTTCCGTCGCCTGAGCCTCGTCGAGGAGGACGATATGGAGACGCCGCGGCCCATGTGCACCCAGCTCGATGTGCTGTTCAATATCCGCCGTGCGCGACGGGCCGGTTATGAAGTTGATCACCCGCGGTAAAGGACGGGAGGCGCCTTCGGCGCACAGACGGTCCATCGCATCCTCATAGGTCGCGACCACCTGCCCGCGACGCACGATCACGATATGGGTTTCGGGAAGGAAATTGAGCGTCGTCGGGGTGTGCCGCCCCGAGATCAGCATCAGGGTCCCGGTCTCGGCGATTGCGGCATGGCAGGCCGTGAGGCTGACTTTGTCGTCAGCGCCTGCCCGACCGCGACGAATCCGCAGCAACGGGCGGATCTCCCAAGGGATCGCGTCCAGGCCGGGATCGGGCGCGGCGACGATCTCGGCCGCAAGGTTTTCGGCCGCGAGGTAGCGAGCGATTTCCTCCGGCACCATAGCCGGCGACACCACCCGGGCCACCGTCGTCTGTACCTCCTCGGCCATCGCGACAAACAAGTCGACGCGATCGCACTCGTCGAGCGCGGCCGCTCGCGCCGGGATCACATTGCGGCGACGGGCCGCGAGCCGGGATCGCAATTCGGCCAGTGTGTGCGCGTCGGGCGGGCCGCGGCCGAGCGAGGTGCGGATGCCGGCCAGGATACGCTCGCGCGTCTGGGTCACCTCTGCCGCTCCGCCCAGAGGCTGTGAAAGCTGCGACCTTCCGGGGCCGGCATGTCGCGTACCGTCGTCCAGCCGTTGGCCAACGGCAATGAGCGAAACCGGCCCCGGCCCCGGCCCGCCCAGCCCAGCACCCGGCTGGCAAGCTCGGCAAACGCATGATAGAGGGCGGGCCGACGGGCGACCCATGACCATACGGAAAGTCCGGTTCGGTACACTGGCGGGCTCAGCTTTTGAGCGTATTCCCGCTCGCGCCAATGCCGCATCATTTTCGGAAGCGGGATCTTGACCGGGCACACGCTTTCGCAGCGACCGCAGAAGGTCGACGCATTCGGCAGGTGTCCGGCCTCCTCGATGCCGATCAGGCTCGGCGTCAGCACCGCTCCCATCGGGCCAGGGTAAACCCAGCCATAAGCGTGCCCGCCGACGGCAGCATAGACGGGACAGTGGTTGAGGCAGGCCGCGCAGCGAATGCAGCGGAGCATGTCCTGGAAGTCGGTTCCGAGAAGCGCGCTGCGCCCGTTGTCGAGCAGGACCACATGATATTGCTCCGGACCGTCGAGGTCGCCCGGCTGTCGCGGTCCGGTCGAGACTGTCGTGTACGACGAGAACTCCTGACCCGTCGCCGAGCGCGCCAGAAGGCGCATCAAAGTGACTGCATCCTCGAGGGTGGGGACCACCTTTTCGATGCTCGTCATGACGATATGCACCCGGGGCAGCGTCTGCGTGAGGTCGCCGTTGCCTTCATTCGTCACGATGATGCTAGACCCGGTCTCGGCGACCAGGAAGTTGGCCCCGGTGATCCCGACATCGGCCGCGAGAAACCGCGGCCGCAGCATGGCACGCGCCTCCTCGCACATCTGCCGCGGTTCAACGAGGGGCCGCGCCGGGTCGAGCGCGCTATGTTCAGCCCTGAATGTCTCGGCGACCTGCTCCTTGATCAGATGAATCGCCGGAGCGATGATATGGCTCGGGGGTTCCTCGCGCAGCTGGATGATGTACTCGCCGAGATCGGTCTCGACCGGGGTAATGCCGTTTGCCTCGAGGAAGTCATTGAGGCCGACCTCTTCGGCGACCATCGACTTGCCTTTTGTGACGGTCCTGGCGCCGACCGAGCGGCAGATCTGCAGCACCGCCGCGCACGCTTCCTGGGCCGTGCTCGCCCAGTGTACTTTGCCCCCCGCAGCAACCGCACGGCTTTCGTAAAGTTCCAGGTAGAAATCAAGATGCGCAAGGACGTGGTCCTTGATCGAGCGGCCGCTCTCGCGCAGCGCCTCGAATTCCGGAAGCCGCTCGACCGCAAGACTGCGCCGTAAAGGAAACCCGGTTCGCGCGAGAGCGAGCGCCTTCTGCAGATTGTCGTCGGCAAGCCCGGCCCGTGCGTTCGCCTTGAAGTTGCGGCTGGTGGCGAGCATCCTCAGCGCGGGGCGCCGATCGGCGGGACTTCTTGCGCCATGCCGGCGAGCACTTCCGCGACATGGCGAACTTCGATCCGCCGGCCCTGCCGGTGGAGTTTGCCTGCCATATTGAGCAGACAGCCGAGATCGCCAGCCAAAACCGCGTCGGCGCCGGTCGCGACGATGTCGGCTTCCTTGTCGGTAACCATCTTGTCCGAGATTTCCGGGTATTTGACGCAGAAGGTGCCGCCAAAGCCGCAGCATACCTCTGCCCCCGGCAGTTCCTTGAGCCTGAGCCCGGCTACCGATCGCAGCAGTTCCCGCGGCTGGGGCCTGACCCCCAGCTCACGCAGACCGGAACAGGCGTCGTGATAGGTCACCTCACGCGACCACCGGGCTGTGACCGTGCGCATTGCGCAGACATCGACAAGGAAAGAAGTTAGCTCCCAGCTGCGCCGGGCGAGCTCCTGCGCGCGCTCGCGATGGACCGGCTCGTCTGCGAACAGCTCGGGATAATGCACGCGCAGCATCCCCGCACAGGAGCCGGAAGGGGCGACGACGTAGTCATAGCCGACAAACGCGTCAATTACCCGCAATGCAATAGCCTTCGCATCGGCGCGGTCACCCGAATTGTAGGCCGGCTGGCCGCAGCAGGTCTGCGCCCGCGGGACCTCGACCGTACACCCGGCGTCCCGAAGCAATTTGACGGCAGCAAACCCGACCGTCGGCCGAAACAAATCCACCAGACACGTCACGAAAAGCGCCACACGCATGCCGTAGCTTAGGGGCTGTGCGGTGGGCAAATCAATCCGCACTCGCCGTCGGCACGCGGCCGGGAGCAAGGCGGTCCGCGACCGCGCGCGGCAACAGCAAGAAATACCGGCCACGCGCGTTCATAATTGCCGCCCGGGAGCCTGCGTCATCCCCGGTACCCCAAAACATGTCGCCGCGCACCGGGCCCTTAATGGCGCCGCCGGTATCCTGCGCCACGAGCAGGCGGCGGAGCCTGTCGGCCGTCGTAAACCGTTCGTCGGCCTCGAGCCAAATCGGGATGCCGAGTGCGATAAAGGCGCGGTCGACCGCTATGCTTCGTTCGGGGGTCAGAGCGACACCTTCCGCGCCGATCGGACCATCACCCTTG
>JAFMSA010000873.1 GCA_017353855.1 Alphaproteobacteria bacterium | reverse complement strand
GCATCCTCGATCAGAGCGCGCGCCGTCCGGCCGTCGCCGAACTACGACTCGCCGACATGGATCGTGATGGGGTTCACACACAGGTCATTTTCGGCCCGATCTTTCAGATCTCGACCGACGACCCGATGTTGCGCGCCGCCTGCTATCGTGTCTACAACGACTGGCTGATGGAATTCTGCTCGGCGGCGCCTGACCGGCTGATCGGCGTACCGATGCTGCCCGAAACCCCGGACGGGGCTACCGAGGAGCTGCTGCGTCTCGCCGCAAAAGGCGGGGTGCGTCAGGTCACCTTGATGATCGCCAACATCAAGCCGAAGCTCGACGATCCCGCCTGGGAGAAGCTGTGGACCGCACTCGAAAACACCGGCATCATTCTGTCCTGGCATATTACGGTGTTCGTCGGCAAACCGGGCGACCGGGTCGCCGGCAAACCCGCCAGCGTGTTCGAGAACACCAAATTCTTCATGGCGAATTTCCTTGAACCGTTTGTCGATCTGTTCGCGTGGGGAATCCTCGAGCGCCATCCCAAACTCCGGATGGTCATGGCCGAGGCCGGTACAGGCTGGCTACCCTGGCTCGTGCAAGAACTCGATTACCGCCATTGGCGGCTTTGGGAGGCCAAGGATTTCTGGGCTGACAAGGGCGGCATCGCACTCGACACCAAGCCCAGCGAATTGTTCAAGCGCCAGATTTGGGCGACGTTCCAGGAGGATCACGCGGCGATGTCGCTGATCCCGTTCTTTGGCGAAGGACATCTGCTGTGGGCTTCAGACTACCCGCATCCCGACAGCGTGTGGCCCAATTCGAGAGCCGCGATCGAACGCCAGATGCGCGATCTCGCCCCGGAAATGCGGCGGAAGCTCACCCATGACAATGCCGCAAAGCTCTATGCTCTGACGTGACTGGGTTTGAGAGGCGGCGGGATGTCTTGCGGGTCGAGGCCCAGCTCGAACAGGCTCATATTCCAGAGGCAGAAATCCGCCTGCGGCGGCTGAATCGGGGCGATTGCGCCGTCGCGAAACAGCTGCTCCAGGCGCGAGCCTCTGAAGATGCCGTGCGCGCCGCTCAGGGTCAGCGCGGTGCGCGTTATGCGTGTGACCGCCTCGCCTACGACGTACTTCGCGCGGTAGAGTGCCGCCGTCGTTTCCGGTGTCGGCCCTTGTGTGTCGCTGAGCCAGGCAGAGCGATACGTAATCAGCCGCGCCGCTTCGAGATCGGCACTCAACTCTGCCACATGCCGGCGCACATCCGGGTGATACGCCAGCGGCTGCGCATAGCCCGACGGCTGACGCGCATGCACCGCCTTCAATAACTCGCTGTACGCGGCTGCGGCCACCCCCAGGTAAACCGCCGTATACGAGCCCCAAAACCAGTTCATGTGAGCGTGGCGAAACGGCCCGATGTCGTCGGAATGAAAGACGACGGCACTCTGCGGAACCCAGCATTCGTCCAGGACCAGCGAGTCACTGCGCGTCGCGCGCATGCCGAGCGTGTCCCAGTTCGCAGTGACGCTGCGCCCCGGCGCTTCGCGCGGTATCAGCAGCATGATCCCTGCCGACGGACTCGCAGCCGTTTCGGGACAGGCCAGCACCATACAGTAATCCGCCGCTTCGAGCATCGAGGCGAACATTTTGCGGCCGGTAATACTGAAGCCGCCACTTACCCGACGGGCTCGGGCAGTTACCGGCCGCGCACCAATCAGCGATGTCGTTCCGGCTTCGGAGAAATTCCCGGCGATCAGTTTACGCTGCTGCACGACGAGGTCGGCGATGCGGCGCTTGGTGTCGGTCGTAATCTCTTTGCTTTCGAGCACCGGCATCACGACAGACGCGTGCATGTTGA
>JAFMSA010000302.1:465-5812 GCA_017353855.1 Alphaproteobacteria bacterium | reverse complement strand
CCGTCATCGAGCACGGTCTGGAAAGCCGCGAGGCCGAGGGCGATCAAGCCGATGCCTAACCAATCGCCCTGGCGCAGCAGACCCGGCTGCGGCGCGCTCTTGGGCAAAGTAAACCAGAGCGCCGTGAGCATCACCAGGCCAGGCGCGAGGTTGACGTAAAAGACCCAGGGCCAACCGTAATAATCGGTCAGGTAGCCGCCGATCGTCGGCCCGATCGCCGGCGCGAAAGTAGCGGTCACCGCGAACCCGGCAAGGCCGACCGCCCGCTTCGAGGGCGGCAGCATCGTCATGACAATCGTGAAGGCCAGCGGGATCAGGACACCGCCGGCAAAACCTTGCAGCGCCCGGAAGACGATCATCTCGCCAAGGCTCGACGCCTGGCCGCACAACACCGAGAAGAAGAGAAACAGCGCCGTGTTGGCGAGCAGATAGCGGCGCAGACTGAAAACGCGGCTCAGAAAATCCGTGAGCGGAATGACGATGATCTCGCCGATCAGGTACGCAGTGGAGATCCAGGTCCCGTAGACGCCGCCGGTGCCGATGCCGCCTTCGATGTAAGGCAGCGAGGCGTTGGTGATCTGGATATTGAGCACCGCCAGGAAGGCGCCGAGCAGCGACCCGCCGACGGCGATCCAGGTCGTCGGCGAACTGGCATCGGCGCCGCGATGGGCTTTGCCGTCCATTGGCGCCTCCCCGGTTACCCGTTGACCTTGCTGTGGGGAAGACTCGACATGCCGTCATCACCACGCGGCTTGGTGTCGATCGTCGGTTCGACCGACATCCCGGGGCGCAGCCGACCAGCGAGCGGATCGTCCGCGTCGAGCGCAATCTTGACCGGAATGCGCTGGACGATCTTCGTGAAGTTCCCCGTGGCGTTGTCCGGCGGCAGCAGTGCGAATTGCTGGCCGCTGGCGGGCGCCATGCTCTCGACATGGCCATGGACCACCGTCCCGGGGAACGTGTCGACCGCGACGGTCACCGGCTGGCCGGACCGCACATGCGTCAGCTGGGTCTCCATATAGTTCGCCGTTATGTAGACCGCATGCAGCGGCACGACCGCCATCAACTGAGTGCCCGGCTGGACATACTGGCCGACCTGCACCGTGCGCACGCCCACCGTGCCGTCGAACGGCGCCGTGATCTTGGTGTAGCCTAGATTGAGCTCCGCCTGGTGCTCGTTCGCCTGCTGCTGCGCAAGGGCGGAGCGGGCTTGGTCAAGCTGCGCGCCGAGCACGGCGATCTGCTTCTCGGCGCTGGCGATCCCCGCCTTGTCACTATCGAGCTTCGCCTGCTTCTGGACGATGTCCGATTGCGCCTGCTGGGCTCGCTGTACCGTGCCGTAGCCGGTATGGGCCAAGTCTACATAGCGCTGCAAATCCTGTTGCGAATAGACGAGCGCCGCCTGGTCCGATGCGACCGCTTGCCGGGCTTGCTCCACCGCCAGGCTCTGCTGCGCGATCTGCTGGGTCAGCGTCGCGATGGTGGCTTGCGCCGCAGCAACGTTGGCGCGCGCCTGGTCGAGCGCCGTCTGGTAGTCGCGCGGATCGATGCGGGCGATGACGTCCCCCGCCTTGACAGGCTGGTTATCGTTAATCGGAACATCGGAGATGTAGCCCGAAACCTTAGGGCTGATCATCGCCGAATGCGCGTCGACATAGGCGTCGTCGGTCGAGACGAGATAGCGGCCCGTGCTCCAGTAATGGTAGCCATAATCCGCGGCGGCGAAAACACCCGCGATCACGGCGAGGCCAAGCGCTGTCCGTTTGAGGCGGGCGCCGGAAACCCGAGTACCGGTCTTTCCTGCCGCGGCGCGCAGTTGCGCGGCTAGAGTCATATCGGTCGTAACCCCTGTAGACGAGGAGGAATTCCGTCCGGCGGTAAATCGGTCTTGGACCGAGGGGTTATAATCGGCTATTTTTCTGAAGGACCATCCGGTATCCTCGGATAATGCGAAGCCTCGATGGATCGTCTCGCTAGCATCACCGCCTTTGTGCGGGTCGCCGAGAGCGGCGGCTTCTCGGCTGCGGCCCGCCACTTGAATGTGTCGACGACAACGGTCAGCGATCAAGTTCAAGCGCTGGAAAACACGCTCGGCGTGCGCCTCTTGAACCGCACCACGCGGCGGGTGAGCTTGACGGAGGTCGGCCGCGACTATTACGAGCGCTGCTCGCAAATTCTGCAGGAGCTGGCGGAAGCCGACGAAGCCGCCGGCGCATTGCAGGTAACGCCGCGCGGCAGGCTTCGCGTCTACTGCCACCAAGGTTTGTCCCGGTTTATCGCGCTGGTCGCGCCCCCCTTTCTGAGCGATTACCCCGAAGTTTCGCTGGACTTGCGTACGGGCGACGCGATGATCGATCTCGTGCAGGAGGGCTTCGACCTGGCGATTATGCCGGTCTCGCCCCCCGATTCGACCGTAATCAAACGCACTTTGGCGAAATGGCGCTACGTTTTGTGCTGCGCGCCGGCTTATCTCAAAACGCATTCCGCGCCGCACAGTCCGGCAGACCTCGCCGGCCACAATTGTCTGCTCTACGCCTACTCGGTCTTCGGACCCGAGTTTCCTTTCATTGACGCTGCCGGCAATCTCGTGGCCGCCCACCTGTCGGGTAATCTGCTTACAACGAGCATCGCCGTCATGCGCGCGACCGCCCTTGCCGGGCTGGGACTGTGGCTATGCCCTCCGTATATTGTTTCCGATCTGCTGGCTTCCGGAGCGCTGGTGCCGCTCCTCCCCGACTACGACAGACCGGAAATGGAGATCGTCGCGCTCTACCCGCATCGCCGGCAGTTAAGCGCCAAGGTGCGGTTGTTCCTCGATATGCTGATCGATCGGTTCGCCGCGGAAGAGCAGTGGCGCGATGCCCCGCACGACCGGTAGCACCGAAGTGCCGCCTTTGGTGCGATCCCGCCGCTGATGTGCGGTCGGTTGCGGGACGCCAATGCCCCGAAACTGCCGTTCTTAGTTCGCGGGCTCATCGTCTCGGAAGGGTGGGTTCCCGGCTGCCTGCGTTTGGGCGGCCCTGCGGAGGGCGACCAGCCGAGAACCCCTTCGAACCTGTTAAGCCGATGGCCAAACCGCCTTTGCGAGTGCGAGATTGGTCGGGAAAACAGTGACGGGCACCCCTTTTTGCCACTGTGCAAAGATCATCGGCACGTTCACGCGCCGCCCCTTCTCGTCGAACTTGATTGGGCCGGGAAAGCAGTGCGCCGCAGGGCCCGTGGTTAGGTTCATTGCCCGGATCGCCTCAGCGACCTTGATCTTGTCGGCTGCGCCACTGGCTTCCAGCGCTTCCGCCAGGATCGAGGGATGGCCGTAGCCGCACAGCGCGTCTTGGGTCAAGAATGGCTCGCCCGTCTTTTTCTTAAAGCGTTCGATAAATTCCTCCTGGCCCTTCATCGGCCAGTTGGCGACGCTGAACAGCAGCCCTTCGAGTAGCTCAGGGCCGATCGTCTTCAGCAATTCGGGTGAGCCGAACGGCGCGCCGTTGCCGACCAGCGGCAATTTCCCGTGCGACAGTTTGAACTCGTCGAGCTTCTCGAGCACCAGCTTGCAATCGGGCATCGCAGAGGTCAGCAGCAGCAGGAATCCCGGCCTGGCCGAACGCACCTTCTCGACCAGCGGCGTCGCATCCGAAAGCGGCGGCGTGAAGATCTGGTCGACAACCAGCTTCAGACCCGCCTTTTCCAGTCCTCCCTCACGCAGCGGCTTGGCAAAGCTGGTCGGTGCAGCGGTGTTGTCCATGATCAAGCCGACAGTGGTCGGCCGCTTGCCCGTGGCGTTTTGCGCGAGCTCGAGAGCAGTCGGCACCGTCTGTGCGGCTTGCCATTCGGCGGTCGGCGAAGTCTGAAAAACGAATTTGAAGCCGCGATTGGTAATCGCGTCGGAGTAGCTGAGGGTCAGCCAGGGGATCTGTGCCCGCTCGGTCACCTCGGTGACAGCCAACGTGAAGGAGCTCAGCCACGAGCCGGTTCCGCCGACCAGGTCCGGGTTGTCGGCAACCAGGCGCTGCGCCGCGTTCTTGGCCTTTTCGGTGCTGTCGCCGGCATCGGCGTATATGATATTCAGCTTCGCTCCGCCGAGCGATTTGATGCCGCCCCGGGCATTGATGTCTTCAATGGCCAGGTCGGCGCCCATGCGTAGGAGCTGGCCCTGTCGCGCCCAAGGTCCCGACATCGGCGCGACCATCGCGATCTTGACCGCTTGCGCCGCCGCGCGGCCGATCGCAGGGAAAGCCAAAGCGGCGGCCGAGAGGGCCAGGCCTTTGGTAGCCGAGCGTCTGGTCAGTTTCCGGGTCATGCATGTTCCTCCTGCTCATCCGCTGTCATTTCGCTGCCACGACCACCTGCTCAGCCCATTTCTTGCCCAGGTAAGCCTCGATCACTTCGCTGTTGCGAACTACGGTCTCGGGCGTGCCGCTGGCAATCCGCCTTCCGTGATCGAGCACATCGAAATGATCGACCAGTTGCACCATGGCCTGCATCGTGTGCTCGATAATCAGAACCGTGACGCCCTCCGCGCGAACCTGGCGAATGGCGCTTAGGATGCCGTCGAGATCATCGTGGCCGAGCCCCGCAAGGGTCTCGTCGAGCAGGATCAGTCGCGGTTGCGGCGCCAGCGCTCGGGCAAGTTCCATGAGCCGCAGCTCGCGGTTTGTCAGGCCGCCGGCCAGCACATTGGCGCGCGCGCCGAGCCCGACCCGGTCGAGCGCGAACGCGGCCATGCGCCGCGCGGTCAAATCGTCAGCAGCACCCACAAAAGCGCCAACGGTAACGTTTTCGAGGACGCTCATCCGCGGAAAGGCGCGCACGACCTGAAAGGTGCGGCCGACGCCGAGCCGGCATATCCGGTTCGGCTGCAACCCGACGAGATTTTCGCCGGCAAAGGTGATCTTGCCGCTGTCGGGTGAAAGGAAGCCGTTGATGACATTGAAGAGCGTCGTCTTGCCGGCGCCGTTCGGGCCGATAATGCCGTAAAGCCCACCCTCGGGCACGCTCAGGTCAACGCCATCGAGCGCCCGCAGCCCGCCGAATGCGATGCTGACATCGCGCAGCACGAGCAGATCCTTGCCCGCCTTCTGCGAGCGCATGTCACGCGGCATGGCGGGGACAGTTGCCCCGGCCGCGGGCATAGGGACGGGCTCTGGCAGATGCCTTGCAAGGCGATCGCGGATGCGCCAGTAGACGCCTTCAGGGGCGAGCAGAATGATCGCGATGATCGCAATACCGTATACAACACCCTGGATCCCCGGCAGCACGTCACCGAGCCTCGCGTTCAGTCCCTCTGCGAGCGGCACAAGCACGACCGCGCCGATGACCGGGCCCCACAAGCTGCCGACCCCACCGAACA
>JAFMSA010000302.1:0-455 GCA_017353855.1 Alphaproteobacteria bacterium | reverse complement strand
CCGAGGATCAGCGCCTGCGCGGAAACCAGCATGCCGAACACGGCTTCCGGCGTTACCACCAACAGCACCACCGCATAGAGCCCGCCCGCGGTTGCTGCCAGCGCGCCGCTCAGCATCAGCGCCAGCATCTTCCACCGCCAGGTATTGATGCCGGCGGCCTCGGCCGCCGGCTCGTTCTGCTTGATCGCGAGCAGCGACATCCCGAAACGTGAATTCTCGATTTTCAGCGAAATCAGCAGGGCGATCACGAGCAGGCCCAGTGCCAGCACCACGTAAGCACGCGGGTCGGCGAACTGCATGTAAAGGATCGGGGCGTCCCGCTTCATTGGCAGCGGGACTTCCTGATAACCGAGCCACTGGAAGACATAGAGTGTCGCAAGCGGATAGGCGAGCATCGCCAGTGCGAAATAGTGGCCGCGCAGGCGGAAGGTCGGGAAACCGATCAAAGCGCCGGC
>JAFMSA010000301.1 GCA_017353855.1 Alphaproteobacteria bacterium | reverse complement strand
TTACTGCATTCAATTCAAGTGCAATAAGTCCGTTTCTCGGGCATCCGAGAGCAGCCGACGTCGCGCAGCTGCATCGCGCCAGGCTTTCACGACATCCGCCGGGCCCGCTGCGGCTTCCCTTTGCAAAACGAGCGCTGCACCGGCATTGTGCGCTCTGTTCACGAAGTCACGAGAGCAGCGAAATGGCCTTTTCCCTGATCGACGCTGCTGACGGCGCGATCCCGATTACCGCCCTCAGGAGGGTCCAATTCCCGGCCTGGCTTGAAGCGGCTGCGGAACGCGAGCGCAACTGGTTGACCGCGATCGGCTTTACCGGCGAAGAAGGAAAGCACGCCGTGGTGCCGGACGAGAGCGGAAGAATTGCCAGGGTCGTGGTCGGGCTTGGCGACAGCGGCAATGCCGGTCATGCGACATGGGCGCTCGCCGGACTGCCCGGGGAACTGCCGGAAGGCTGCTACCGGCTGGAGAGTTCCCCCAAGGACGCCGATCCGAACCGCCTCGCTGTCGGCTGGGCGCTCGCCACCTATGCTTTCACGCGCTACCGCGAGAAAAGGCTGCCCGCGACCGCGCTCGTCTGGCCTGAGGGTGCCGATCGCGGGCGCGTCGAGCGGCTGGCGCGAGCCGTTTTCCTGGCACGCGACCTCGCCAACACGCCGGCCGGCGACCTCGGGCCCGAGGAGCTGGCCGCCGAGGCCGTAAGAGTTGCGAAAGCCGCCGGCGCGCGCCATCGGATTGTCGTCGGGGACGAGCTTCTCGCCGAGAATTATCCGACCATTCATGCCGTCGGTCGCGCCAGCGCGCACGCCCCGCGCCTTGTCGACATCCTCTGGGGCGACGTGGCCGCACCCAAGGTGACGCTGGTCGGCAAAGGTGTGTGCTTTGACACCGGCGGGCTCGATCTGAAACCGGCGTCGGGCATGCGCCTGATGAAGAAGGACATGGCAGGTGCCGCGATCGTTCTAGGCCTTGCGCAGGCGGTTATGGAAGCGGGGCTGCCGGTCCGGTTGCGGGTGCTGTTGCCGCTCGTCGAAAACGCGGTCTCGGGCAATGCCGTGCATCCGATGGACATTATCCGCACCCGTAAGGGGCTCACGGTCGAGATCGGCAACACGGACGCGGAAGGCCGGCTGATCCTGTGCGACGCGCTGAGCGAGGCATCGACGGAAAAACCGGAGCTGCTGATCGATGTGGCGACCCTGACGGGGGCGGCGCGGGTGGCGCTTGGCCCCGAATTGGCGGCGCTGTTCTGTAATAGCGAAGCGTTGGCCGCGGGGCTGCTCAGCGCGGCCGCTACAGAGGAAGACCCGATGTGGCGAATGCCGCTGTGGCCGCCTTATCGCAAGATGATCGACAGCAAAATTGCCGACATCAACAACGTGTCTGAGGCGCCGCATGCCGGCGCGGTCACCGCCGCACTCTACCTTCAGGAATTCGTCGAGCCCGGTATTCCCTGGGCGCATCTCGACGTCATGGCGTGGAACCCGCAGAGCCGTCCGGGCCGTCCCGAAGGCGCGGAAGGCACCGCGCTGCGCGCCCTTTACGCATATATCGCCGAACGGTTCGGCGGCTGACCCCCGGCGGGTCAACCTGATTCCGTCCTTCAATATCCCCGGGCCGGGTCAACCCGGTTGAGGAGCGGGCGGCCCTCTTCGAAGCGGCGAATAGTGTCGAGAATGATCGGGGCCGCGGTCGAGGGATTGGTCGCGGCGGCGATGTGGGGGGTGACGACGATGTGCGGGTGACGCCAGAACGGGTGACCGGAGGGCAGCGGCTCGTCGCGGAAGACATCCAGCACCGCGGCCGAAACGTGGCCGGAGGCAAGCGCCGCGAGCAGATCCTGCTCGACCAGATGCCGGCCGCGCGCGGCATTGACCACCACGGCACCCCTCGGCAATCGCGCGAAGGTCCTCCGGCTCAGTATTCCTTCCGTCTCGGCCGTCAACGGCAACAGGCACACGACAATCTCGCTCCGGCGCAGCAGGGCTTCCAGGCCGGCCCCGCCGGCATAGCCGAGCAAACCATCCGCCCTCTTTTCGCTGCGGCTCCACAGCGCGACATCGAAACCCAATCCCTTGAGCTTGCGTCCTGCATCCTGTCCGAGCGCGCCAAAGCCAAGGATCCCGACAGATCGCTCGGTCGCGTTCTTCTGCTCGAGCTCGCGCCAGATGCCTTCGCTCTGCTGCGCACGGTAATCGAGGTCGTGGCGATGCAGCCGCAGGACCTGGAGCACGACATATTCGCTCATCGCCGCGGTCATGTATGGATCGACCAGGCGGACGATCGGGACGTGATGCGGGAGGTGAGGGTCGCACAGAATGTGGTCGACCCCTGCCCCCAGGGAGAGGATCAACTTGAGGTTTGGCAGCGATGCCAGGAGGCCGGGTTCGGGGCGCCACACGAGTGCATAGCCGATATCTGCAGGGTCACCGACCCCGGGCCACACCCTGACCTCGAGGCCGGGCATCAGTTGATTGAGCTGCGGCTTCCAGCGTGCTTCGGAATCAACCGAGGAACGAAACAACAACGCCATCGCCATAACGGAATCCTAAGCTTGCAGATTGTCAGTGCGCTTGCCTGTCGTGATAACATAACCCCGCCGAAGCGCCACATTGCGGCTGGCTTCCTCGTATAAAGGAGCGCGCCGTGATTGCGGAGGGGCGGGGATGCGCTCGCTGTGGAGGAGGTTGGCGTTGCGATGGCTGGGCGGACAGGGCTCGAAAGCGCTGAGACGAGACGCCGCCGTATTCGACACGTGGTCTCGGTAGGAAGACTGCCGCAGGCGGACGGCCGGGGTTTGTCGCCGGCCGCTGGTGTCCCCGAGAGCTGATGACCGATCGGATTGCGAGGGCGCTTCGGAACAGGCAGTACGACCGGATCTGCCGAACCGCCACATTGCTGTAACAGCTCAAGCTAAGCGGAAGGTGCGGAGGGGCGCCGCACGAAGAACGCTCACCCGCCTCATGTCCAAACAGCAGGTCCGTTGAGTTGTAACTAACGCCGCCACGGGCGGTCGAGGATCGCCCGCTGCTCCGGCGTCAGCGCCTGATAGAGCGCCTGAAGCGCCGGTTTTGCCGATTGCAGCCCTTCGAGACGCGCCGAAAGGAACTGCTGCCTGCGGTCCAGCCTGTCGAGAAGTGTGGGTTCGCCGCCCTCCTTGAGCATGCCGCAAAGCTGACGCTCTTTTTGTTCCTCGGCTTGGGCGGCGCTTTGCACTTTATCCCACAGCGGCTGCTGTTCGGGTGTCAGGTCGAGCTTCGCCCCCATATAGGCGCGCCATCCGGCGCGCCGGGCCAGCCGCTCTTCGCAGCGCTCCTTCGGATCGCCGCGCCTCATCATACGGTGCATCATCATACCACGCCAGGCGGGCCTCTCCGGACCGCGCTCGCCGCGCATCCATCGCCCGGGTTCGCCACGCTCATCGCTCGACTGCTCGTCCGTTTGCGCGGACTGCGCCTGTTGCGTGCCGCCCTCGTCGGCGGAACGAGCGAGGGTCGGGATCGTCATCGCGGTAGTCGTTGCCAGCGCGGCGGCAAGCAACATCCTTTTCACGGCTGACCTCCTGTCAAATGTGAGCCAAAACGAGGAGCCGCTAAACGCGACGACAACGCCTTGAGACGTGGCTCCCGCGAAGGATACGTCTGGCTACGGCCGATAATCCCCGCTCCGGGCCCCCCGTGCTCTTGAAACGCCAAGATCCGCGACTGACGCCGTCCCACTCCTACCGAGGCGACGGCAACCCATGCGGGCAGACGACTGTCCGTCTCGGCCATATGGATCGATCCCGCGGTGGTGGCAGGATTCCCTCTGGACAGCTCACGTAAGGTTGAATACGTTCGTGACGCAAGAACGTCGGGACGGCGTTGGGCGTAGCCTATGTCGATAAAAATACGCCAAGCCCGGGCCGTGCACGGCGGCAGGGATCGGACCGATTGCCGTGAAGTTGAGTAATCGGTTCCAAGGAGGCTGTGTGTGGATCCGTCCGGCCGCAACCCGGTGCGGGTCTTCCCGTGCAGCGTCGCGGGGTGGGAGGAAATTGCTGTGGAGACAGACGTCGCGCTGGCCCAGGCGGGCGCGCGTAGCCGCGGCGGTCGGCACTTGCGCATCCTGGTCGTGTGGGGGGCACGATTCCTGGGGGAAAGTCTCGCCGAGATCCTTGAGCGCGATCCCCTGGTGTCGGTCGTCGGGATATGCACTGATCTCTCGGAAGCTGTGGCGTTGAGCCCCGCCTTGGAAGCGGACGTAGCGCTGGTCGACGCACGGATTCCGGAAGGCCTTGCGGGAGTCAGGCACGCGCTCGATATCGCGCCCGGTTTGCGCATTGTCGCGTGCGCTGTCCGAGAGACGGAGGAGGACATCGTCGCCTGGGCGGAGGCTGGTGTGATCGGCTACATCCCGCGAACCGCCTCGGTATCCGATCTGGCTCGCATGATCCTCGATATTCATGCCGGCGAGCAGAGCTGCTCGGGCCGGGTGGCCGCGGGGCTGCTGCGCCGGATCGCTCGTACCGGGGGGCAAAGCACCGGGCGCGATACTCCCTTCCGGGCGGCCGCGCTCACCAAGCGCGAGCGGCAGGCGGCGGAACTGATCAGGAGCGGGCTTAGCGACAAGGAAATCGCCCGCCAGCTGAACATCAGTCTCGCGACAACCAAATCGCATGTCCACAACCTGCTCGGAAAACTGAACGTGCGGCGCCGCAGCCAGGTCGCCGACCATTTGCGCGAATACGAGCATCCTCACTAGGCATCGGCTGCTTGGTCCGACAGTTGCCGATGAACCGCAAGCAGCGGCGCGCACAGGGCCGGTCGGGTCCGCAGGCCCGCACGACAAGCAACCCGCCAGCGCCGACCTCCCACTGGTTCTACGCGGCGCTTGCCCATCAGCGCGCAGGGCGTGCGGCTGATGCGGAGCGGATTTGCCGCCGAATTCTGTCCATCGACCCGGGTCATCCGCAAACCCTTCATCTGCTCGGCCTGATCGAGCATCAGCGTGGCCGTTGCGATGATGCGATCGAGCTCATCCGTTCGGCGATAGCGCGCAACAGCCGGGACCCGGCATACCACCACAATCTTGGCAATATGTTCAAAGCGCGCGATCGCCCGGCCGAAGCGATGGCCTGCTATGAGCGGGCGCTCGCGCTGTCCCCGGGCTCGGTCGACACCCTCTACAACCTTGGCGAGACCTGCCAGGAACTCGGCCAGCCGGAACTCGCGATCGGCTATTTCGAGCGGGCGCTGCGCCTCAGACCGGACGCGATCGAACTGCACAACAGTCTCGGTTCTGCGTTGCAGGACCTCGGCCGGCTCGACGACGCGATTGCCTCCTATCGCAAAGCGCTGGCGCTGTGGCCGGACGTCGTCGAAACTCTTGCCAATCTCGCCGGCGCGTTGCGGGAGCAGGGACGGCTGGCAGAGGCGCAGGCGTGCTACGAACGCGCGCTCGCGCTGCAGCCCGATCGCGTCGAGAGCCATGTTGGTCTCGGGGTCGTGTTGCGCGATCAGGCGCGGCTCGAGGAAGCCGTGGCCTGCTACGAGTGGGCGCTGGCGCGCGCGCCCGACCATCCTGAGGCGCACAACAATCTCGGTGTCGCGCTGGTCGATCTCGGGCGGTCGGAAGAGGCGATCCGGCACCATCAGCGGGCATTGGCTCTGCAGCCAGGCCGCGCCGAACTGCACTACAACCTCGGCGGCGCGCTTCAGCGCCAAGGGCGATGCGGCGAGGCCCTCGTCTGCTACGAGCGTGCGCTGGCCCTCAGACCGGGCTATGCGCAGGCGCATCTCAATCGCGCGCTCGCGCTGCTGCGGACCGCGCAGCTCGACGAGG
>JAFMSA010000300.1 GCA_017353855.1 Alphaproteobacteria bacterium | reverse complement strand
TGCCACAGTGGGTGTCGCGGTTCCTCGATCATTGGCGCCCCGATCTGGCGCTGTGGGTCGAGTCCGAATTATGGCCAAATCTCGTCCTCGAGACGCATGGTCACGGCGTGCCGATGCTGCTGCTCAACGGGCGCCTCTCGGCGCGTTCGCACAAGCGATGGCGTCGGTGGCCGGGGCTGATCGGCCCAGTTCTCGGCGCATTCCGCCTGTGTCTCGTCCAGAATGAAGACCAGGCCGAACGCTTTCGTTCCCTGGGCGCCCGCGAGGTCGCTGTGGCCGGCGATCTCAAATTTGCCGCCACGCCATTGCCCTTCGATCGTTCGGAATTTTCGCGCTTGCGCGACTTGATCCGATCGCGTCCGCTCTGGCTCGCCGCCAGCACCCATGCCGGCGAGGAGGAGATTGTCGCCCAAGCCCATTGCAGGATTGCGGCCGAGCGACCCGGACTGTTGACGATCATCGTGCCTCGCCATCCTGGGCGTGGCGATTCGATCAGCGCCATGCTGGCAATACGGGGGCTACGCGTCGCCCGCCGGGCTCGCCGCGATCCGCTCACGCGCGATACTGACATCTATCTCGCCGATACGATCGGTGAGCTCGGGCTCTTCTACCGGCTTTCGGGAATCGCGCTTATTGGCGGCTCGCTCGCTGCAAAGGGCGGCCACAATCCGCTCGAAGCGGCCCGCCTCGACTGCGCCGTGCTAATTGGCCCGCATACCGGCAACTGCGCGGCGATGACGGATGCCTTGACGCGCGCCGGCGCGGCACAGACGGTAACCGGCGCCGAGGCGCTTGCAAGAGCGGTAGCAGCACTTCTCGCCGATCCGCAGTTGCGCGCCGATCGCGCGGAGGCGGGAGCGCGTGTCGCGGCGGCCGGTCATGACGTCCTCGACGCCGTTTTGGAGCGGCTGGCGCCATGGCTAGACCGCCTCGCGCCGGCACGAGATGTTGTCGAGCCGCAGCACTGCACGCGAGCGTGATGCGCACGGCCCCGGCTTTCTGGGCACGGCCCGCGGGAGTGCTCGCCGATTTCCTGCTGCCGATCGGGGCGATGTGGGACACCGCCGGTCGCGTGCGGCAAGCGCTGTCCCGCCCTTATTGCCCCCCGGTCCCCGTCATCTGCGTCGGCAACCTGGTTGCCGGCGGCGCCGGGAAAACGCCTGTCGCGGCGGCGCTGGCCTCCCATCTCGCCGCGCAGGGCGCCGACGTACACGTCGTCGCCCGCGGCTATGGCGGCCGCCTCGCCGGGCCATCGCGGGTTGATCCCGCTCGCCATGATGCCGCCGCGGTCGGAGATGAAGCGTTGCTGCATGCGGCTTGTGTCCCTTGCTGGGTCGCGCGCGATCGCGCAGCGGGAGCCCGCGCTGCGGTCGCGGCCGGGGCTGACCTGATCTTGCTGGACGACGGTTTTCAAAACCCCGCGGTCGCCAAGACCCGGTCACTGATCGTCGTCGACGCCGCTTATCGTTTTGGCAACGGGCGAATAATCCCGGGGGGCCCGTTGCGTGAGGGTCTCGCGCGCGGCCTTGCCCGCGCCGACGCCCTCGTGTTGCTCGAGACACAGCCGGAAACGAATCCTGCCGACATTGTAAAAATCGGCAGAGGGCTGCCGGTATTTGTTGGAGTGCTGGCTCCTCTCGCCGGCCGCCGTTTCGCGGGCTCGCGTCTGCTCGCCTTTGCCGGGATCGGGCGTCCGGAGAAATTCTTCGCGATGTTGCGCGACCTCGGCGCCGTTCTCGTCGGCACTCGGGCATTTCCCGACCATTACCCATTTCGCGCCGCGCAAATCGCGCAGCTGCATCGCGACGCCGAACGCGGACGTGCCCGTCTCGTCACGACGGCAAAGGACATTCTGCGCGTCCCGCCGGAAATGCGCGCCGGTATCGAAGTGCTCGAAATTGAAATCTGCTGGGTCGATCCTGCCGCGCTCCACGAATTCTTGCGGCCTCTGGTGATCTCGGCGTTGGGCAATGGACGCAGTTCGGCCAATCCGGACCCCTGAAAAAGAGCGAGCTGCGGAGTTCGTCCATCGGCTGCAGGCCTGGGGAGCAGCGCTGATTTTTGCCGGCTCTGGCCTGCTTCCGCTGGATTGGGCATCGGCTATCGGCGGCGGCGTAGCGCGCCTCATCGGCCCTTTTCTCGGCATTTCCGAACGCGCTCGCACAAATCTGCGGCGGGCTTTCCCGGAGCTGTCGGATAGAGAGGTCGAGCGCCACATAGCGGCAATGTGGGACAATCTCGGCCGGGTCGTGGCCGAGTACCCGCATCTGCGAAAGATCCGCGTGTTCGAGCCGGGCGGTCGGGTAGAGACGCACGGTTTCGAGCATCTGGACCGGTCACTCGCGACGGGACGCCCAATGATCATTTTTTCGGGCCACATCGCCAACTGGGAGATCGGCATGCTCGCCGCGGTCCAGCACGGGATCCCGATCGCTCAGATCTACCGCGCCGCCAACAACCCTCTGGTGGACCGGATGATCACCCGCTTTCGCGGCGATGCCGGCGAACTGATCCCGAAGGGCGTTATCGCCGCCCGGCGCGCGATAGCCGTGTTGCGCAGCGGCGCGCACCTGGCGATGCTCGCCGACCAGAAAATGAATGACGGCATTCCCGTTCCCTTCTTCGGGCGCCCCGCAATGACGACGTCGGCTCTGGCGGCGCTCGCGCTACGCTTCGACTGCGACGTGCTGCCGGCCCGCGTCGAGCGGCTCGGGGGAACCCGGTTCCGGCTGACCATTTTCCCGCCGGTGCCCCTGCCGCGCAGCGGCGACCATCATGCCGATATTGCCGAACTGATGGCCCGTGTTAACGCGACGTTGGAAGAATGGATACGCGACCGGCCGGGCGAGTGGCTCTGGGTGCACAGGCGCTGGCCGGATTGATAGGGCAGGCGACCGGCGAACCCGGGATCACCGGTGGGCGACATGACGCAGGGGCTGCCTTCTCAGCCGCGTGCTGCAGCGGAAGCCGCAGCGGTTTGAGCGCAGCGGCCAGGGGATTCCCGCCGTTCCCACAATAGGGCGCCTCAGAACAAACTCCCTTGTCCCGGATGCCGGGCTGCCCGCCGCGTCCCAGGCCGCGGCTTGCTACCGGCCACGACACCTACCCTGCCGTCATGGAATTCGAGGTCGAGAGGCGCCCCGGCGCTGATCCCTGCCGACTGGGTGAGGACGCGCGCCACAGCATCGCGAACGACAACATAGCCACGAGCGAGCAGATTTTCGTGGCGTTCCGAATGGGTGGCAAGCCGCCCGGCGAAACTGTCGAGGGTGTATTGGGCTCGGTCGACAAAGCGCGCCATCGCAGCTTGAAGCCGCGGCTCGATTTCGGCAATTCGGACCCGGGAACGGTCGAGATCGGCCGACAATACCGTGGGCCGTAGTCCGGCCGCAGCGAGATCGAGGCTGTGTTGCGCCGCCCGCAAGCGCCGGTCAGCAGCCAGGCGTAGCCTCTCGGCGCGGTCGTCGAGACGCTGCGCGGCCGCACCGATCACATCCTGCGGGTCGGGAAGACCGCGCGCCAGTCCGGCCAGATGCAGCCGGCATTCGGCGAACAGCCGGGCAAGGCCAGCTGACAGCCGGCTCGTCTTGCCGCCGAGTTCGGCAATCAATTCTAGGCGCACCGGCACAGCCATCTCGGCTGCAGCGGTTGGTGTCGGCGCGCGCCGATCGCTCGCGTGATCGATCAGCGTCGTATCAGTTTCGTGGCCGACCGCCGAAATCAGCGGGATCGTCGACGCGGCGGCGGCGCGCACCACGATCTCATCGTTGAACGGCATCAGATCTTCGAGGCTGCCGCCGCCTCGTGCCACGATGATCAGCTGGGGTCGGGGGATCGGGCCACGCTCGGCCAGCCGATTGAAGCCCTCGATTGCAGCGGCGAGCTGAGCTGCCGCGCCCTCGCCCTGCACCGCTACCGGCCAAAGCAGCACCCGGCGCGGGAAGCGGTCGGACAGTCGATGCAGAATGTCGCGAATCACCGCGCCCGAAGGCGAGGTGATGACGCCGATTACCTCGGGCAGAAACGGCAGCGGCTTTTTGCGTCCGGCCGCGAACAGCCCCTCGGCAGCGAGACGGCGACGCCGTTCCTCGAGTAATTTGAGCAGCGCGCCGACGCCGGCGAGTTCCATCGTCTCGATGACGAGCTGATATTTGGAGCGACCGGGAAAGGTCGTGAGCCTGCCCGTGCACACCACCTCCATCCCGTCTTCGGGCCTTATCCCGAGCCGCATCGCGGTGATGCGCCAGCAGACGGCGTCGAGTACCGCCTCGCTGTCCTTCAGCGCGAGATAGCAGTGGCCCGAGCCGTGGCGCTTGTAGCCGGAGATTTCGCCGCGCACCCGCACATACGCGAAATTTTCCTCGATTGAGCGCTTGAGCGCGCGCGATAGCTCGGAGACGGTGTATTCCTGGAGGTGGGAGCGGTTCGGGGCCGCAAGCTGCAGATCATTCATTCGCACATCATAGCCGAGTGCGGGAGGAAGAGCGATGCGGGTGCTGGTAGTGGGCTCGGGTGGCCGCGAGCATGCCCTTGTCTGGGCGATTTCGGCTTCGCCACTGGTCGACAGGCTGTTCTGCGCGCCAGGCAATGCCGGCATCGCAGAGGAGGCGGAATGCGTCGCGATCGCCGCGGATAATATCCGGGCGCTCGTGGAGTTCTGCGGCCGCGAGCAGATCGATTTCGTCGTGGTCGGCCCGGAAATCCCGCTTGTCGCGGGTCTGGTGGATGCGCTCGAAGCCGAGGGCATTGCCGCCTTTGGGCCGACCGCGGCGGCGGCGGCGCTCGAAGGCTCGAAGGCCTTTACCAAGGATTTCTGCGTGCGCGCGCAAATCCCGAGTGCTCCTTATCGCCGCTTCCGCGATCCCGCCGCTGCGAAAGCCTACATTGCGACCCATGGTCCGCCGATCGTCGTCAAAGCCGACGGTCTTGCCGCCGGCAAGGGTGTTACCGTCGCTACCGACCTGCGTGCTGCCTGTCGAGCGGTCGACGAGGCGCTCGTTGAAGCCCGGTTCGGCGCGGCGGGACAGGAGATCGTCGTTGAAGACTTTCTCGGCGGCGAGGAGGCGAGCTTTTTTGCGCTCGTCGACGGCGAGACCGCGCTGCCGCTCGCGACTGCGCAAGACTACAAGCGAGCCGGCGACGCCGATACCGGCCCCAACACCGGCGGCATGGGGGCGCTGTCTCCGAGCCCGCGCCTCACCCCCGCAATAGAGGGGAGGGTGATGGAGCGCATCATTTTACCTGCGGTGACCGCGATGCGGGACGAGGGGCGGCGGTTCCGGGGCGTTCTTTACGCAGGCCTGATGCTGACCGAGACCGGTCCCAAGCTCCTCGAATTTAACGCCCGCTTCGGCGACCCGGAATGCCAGGTACTGATGATGCGATTGACGAGCGATCTGCTGCCGGCGCTGATCGCCGCGCACGATGGAGTGCTCAAAACTGTCGATCTGCGCTGGCACCCCGAGACCGCGCTGTGCGTCGTCATGGCAGCCAGGGGCTATCCCAGCGAGCGGCGGGCCGCGAGCGAGATCCGCGGCCTCGAGGCCGCCGCCGACGACCCGCAGGTGAAGATTTTTCACGCCGGCACCCGCCGCGACGGTGTGAAGCTTGTCGCCGAAGGTGGCCGGGTGCTCGGCGTCACTGCGCTCGACGGCGATCTTGCCCGCGCCAGCGCCCGCGCCTACGCCGCCGTCGACCGCATCGACTGGCCGGAGGGATTTTGCCGGCGCGATATCGGCCGCCTCGCAGTGAAGGATTAGCGGGCCAGTTACCTATCCCGCGTTCGCGAGCTCGAACAGTTTGTGCAGCCGGTCCGAAAACC
>JAFMSA010000028.1 GCA_017353855.1 Alphaproteobacteria bacterium | reverse complement strand
TCAAATTGCAACCCGAGTTGCGACGGCTGCGCGAGGCAGCCTGATGCGCCGCTGCGGCGCCAGCGAAGCGGCGGCACCGCGCAATTTGCCAGCGACCTGATGGGCGAGCGCGAGGTCGAACGAGGAGGCGACGACGTCGCGCTCGCTCTCGCCGGACGGCCGGCGCAGCGGCCGCACCACCCATCTGCGCTGGCGTACCGAGAGGGCGATCCTGCTGTCGCAGATCACGCAACTGACCGACCGCGCCGGCTTCCTGAACTCGCCGACCGGCCGGAATGACGGGCGGTCGGATTGGCATATCTGGAGTTTCCGTCGTTCGCGGAGCCCTATCACGTGATCGATCCCGACGGCCTCGCGTATAGCGCGACAAATCGTCAACGGTACCGTGCTGCTGGAAAACAGGCTGCTGACCGGCGCCCTGCCGGGCCAGATCGTCAGAGACCCGCTCTACCGGGCGAGCGCGGCTTAAAAGCCCGGGAAAGCCTCGCACACCCGTCCCGCCCTCTCCCTGAGCATGGGATGCATGGGAGAGGGCAGCGACTGCTGATCTCACGGCGAAGGCCAGACGTGAATGCAGCCTTCCGTTGGCTCTGAGGACAGTCACAGGCAAGCGCTTGTCCTCTTTGGTTTTAGCGTGCCGGTGGCCCGACGGGCCTCGCCAAGGAGAAAAGGCGGCATTTGCAAACGCAGCCGCGTATTTGGTGTACCGCCGAGCACCTCCTCCCGCCGGATTGTCGTTCCGGCGAAATTCCGGCACGGCCGTTCGCGACCGGCAGAGCGGCCTCGCGCGCGGCGCCAAGGGATTCGGCTGCCGCGGTTATCGTGAGGCCTTCTGACACTTCGCTATCGCTCTCCCCGCGGCTTTAGCCTTGGTGGCCCCGCGAGAGGCCGGCACAGGCCGGCTTTTTTTGCTTCCGCGCGCGTCTGACCAGCAGAGATCGCCGTGCCGCCCACGGCGACGAGCCAGAACCGGAAGGAGCTACATGACACCAAAACAAGTCGACCAGGTACAGCTGAGCTTCGCCAAGGTCAGCCCGCTGGCGGACCTGCCCACGCCACCGCCAGAAAGGCCGCCGCTACTGCCGAATTACTAACCGCGTCGGAAAACGTATCTGCCTGAGTTGGCGGATAACTGTTTGATGGCCGTATCGACCGCAGAGCTCGTCGGGCGCGGAGGGATGTGAGGCGCCACCATTGCAGCGATCCGCGCGGCCTCGTCATAGCGCTGTGTCTTGAAATACTTCCGCATGAAAAGCATCACGTCCCGCGGAAGCATGGCGGCCTCGGCCGCAAGGACCTTCTCTACGTGGTGCCTGTACATCTTGCTCTTTGCACCCTTGGGTCTGCCGGCGCCCGCTCGCGCGCCGCCACGTGGCCGGCCGTTCGGTTTTGTCGCCATACCCACAGGATAATCCAACCACGGCAATGGTAATAAAATCTGCGACCTGCCCGCGGAGAGGCATCCGAAACGCTTGCCCGTTCATCCGCTCATCTTCGCGCCGCTGCTTAAGCCGCTGCTCGGCAACGTCAACGCGGAGATCGTCGAGGAGGACTTCACCAGCCATGGCACCGGCACCGTCGGCTTGCCGCTCGACACCTTCCGCGAGGCCCTCTTGGCGAAATACCCGGTACTCTACACCGAGAAGAACACGCCGAGAGGAAAGCCCGACATCGAGCGACAGCGCGGTTGCACCAGCTGTTCGCCAAAATCGACCGTTTCATCACCGGGCTGGTTAACGGACTCCACCATTCGCGGGAGTTGACGCGGCTGCGCTCACCAGGGAGGAGTACGAAGAAGCCCGCAAGCTGTCGTGGAAGCGCCGGGTCGCTGACGAGATGGCCCCCGGCATGTCGGTCGCCGCACGTCTCACCCGCAAGGAGGCGTGCAGCTACGACGCTACCCTGCCGAAGATCGCCGCCTGCCTGCATGCGCTGGCCGAGGACTTGCCAGCCTTGCACATGGCAAATCGGCCCACATGAGCCGTGATTCGGCTGCCGTAGCTGGCCCGCTCAGCGCGTGCCCGACAATCACTCCGAGTAGTAACGCTGATCGAAGAGCGAAAGAGGGGCCTACACTGCAGTGTGCGCCGCGTGACCTTGCGAGAAGCTGCGTCGAGCATTCGCGCGCTCCGACAATCTGGGATAAAGTGGCCTAACGCGGGTAGATGCGACGTGAGGCGAGCGTGGACATTGCGGCGTGGCTCCGCAGCCTCGGGCTTGAGCAATACGAACAGGCGTTCCGCGACAACGACGTTGACGCTGCGGTGCTGCCGGAGCTAACCGCTGAGGATCTCAAGGGCCTGGGCGTGAGCCTCGTAGGCCACCGGCGCAAGCTGCTCGCGGCAATTGCGGTGCTACGTAGCGATGTCGGTCCGGTAACTGATGTGCCGGTGGCCGCGTCGACGGTCGAACGCCGGCACCTGACGGTGATGTTCTGCGACCTAGTCGGCTCGACGCCGCTGTCGTCGAGGCTCGATCCTGAGGATCTGCGGGAAGTCATGGCCGCTTATCATCGCGCCGTTGCTGAAATCGTCTCTGGGTTTGATGGCTTTGTCTCCAGATACATGGGCGACGGGGTGCTCGCCCTTTTCGGCTATCCGCAAGCGCATGAGGATGACGCCGAGCGGGCAGTACGAGCGGCGCTGGGCGCAATCGACGCCGTCAGTCGTCTCGATGTCAAATCTGTTCGTCTCCAAACGCGCGTTGGGATTGCCACCGGTTTGGTGGTTGTCGGCGATTTGATCGGCCACGGCTCCGCGCAGGAGCAATCGGTGGTCGGCGAGACGCCGAACCTTGCCGCCAGACTTCAAACCTTGGCCGAGCCAAACTCGCTTGTCATCGCCGCGGATACCCGCCGGCTGGTCGGCGATCTGTTCGAGTACCGCGACCTCGGTTTTGTGGACATGAGGGGCATCACCGCGCCGGTATCAGCATGGCAGGTATTGCGTGCGAGCGGGGTAACGAGCCGGTTCGAGGCATTGCGCGGATCGTCGCCGTCCTATCTGATCGGCCGTGACGAGGAGATCGAACTGCTGCTGCGTCGCTGGGCGCGCGCCAGGGCCGGCGATGGCCAGATTGTGCTGATCTCCGGCGAGCCCGGGATCGGCAAGTCGCGCATCGCCGCGGCATTGGAGGAGCGCCTCCGCGCGGAACCACATAACCACGTCGGCTATTTCTGTTCGCCCTATCATCAGGACAGCGTACTCTATCCATTCGTCATCCAGCTCGAACGCGCCGCCGGCTTTGAACGCGACGACACGGCCGAGCAGAAACTCGGGAAATTGCAAGGCTTAGTCGCGCCGGGTGCGCAAAGCGATGACGACATCGCGCTGATGGCCGAACTGCTATCGCTGCCGAATTGCAGCGCCAACCTGAACCTCGGCCTACAACGCAAGCGCGAGCAGCTATTCGAAGCGCTGCTTCATCAGCTCGAAGCGCTGGCGCGGAACCGCCCCGTAATCATGATCTTCGAGGATCTGCATTGGATCGATCCGACCTCACGCGAGCTGCTCGATCTGATGCTCGATCGGGTGTCGCGATTGCCGGCCCTCGTCGTCATTACATTCCGCCCGGAATTTGATCATGCTTGGGGTGACCACCACCATGCGACGACGCTAGTTCTCGATCGTCTCGGCAAGCGCGATGGCGCAGTTCTGGTCGAGTGGCTTGCCGGTGAGGCGAGCCTCCCTCGCGAGATTGTCGATGAGATCGTTGAGCGCGCTGACGGCGTGCCGCTATTTGTGGAGGAGATAACTAAGGCGGTCATCGAAACTGGGGCCGATCCCGCAGCGCTCGCCTCTATCCCCGCTTCTTTACTCGCAGTTCCGGCGACACTCTATGCATCGTTGCTCGCGCGCCTCGACCGGTTCAGTCCCGCGGTCAAACAGGTCGCGCAGATCGCCGCCGCGATCGGCCGTGAATTCTCACACGAATTACTATCGGCGTCTATTGACCAGCTTAGCGCGCGCGAACTGAACGATGCGCTCCGTCGACTTGTCGAGGCGGGTCTGCTGTTTCAGCGCGGTGCGCCACCCACTGCGGCATATGTATTTAAACACGCCCTCGTGCAGGACACGGCCTACGGTACCCTTCTACGCGGCGCGCGTCGGGACATCCACCGGCGCATTGCTGAGGTACTGGAAGCACAATTTCCCGACCTGCTAGAGGTGCGGCCGGAGATCGCCGCACATCATTTTTCTGAGGCCACAGAAGTAGAAAGGGCAGTCACATATTGGCGTCGCGCGGGCGAATTGTCGGTCGCCAAATCCGCCGTGCGCGAGGCCATGGCGCAATTGCGCCGAGGTCTCGAGCTCGTGAAGAGCTTGCCCGAAAGCCGCGACCGCAAACAGCTGGAACTCGATCTCCACATCGCACTGACAGCGGCATTGATGGGCGCCAGGGGTTATGCGGACCCGGAGGTCTCCGCGACACTGGAGCGGTCGCGGCAGCTCGTGACTGAAACGGGCGGTCTGGGAACTCCGCTCCACTTCTCGGTGCTTTACGGAATTTGGGTTGTCGTCTATGTAGGCGGACGCACTGAGGCTGGGCTGCACCATGCCGCTGAGTTCCTGTCGCTTGCAGAGTCCCAGCTGGCTACCGGCCCCCTATCGATCGGTCATCGCATGCTTGCCGCCTCCCTGATGCAGGCTGGGGATTACCGACGAGCCCTGGCCCATGGCAAGATGGCCGCGTCGTTGTACCGGTCAGACGAGCATCGCGAATTCGCGTTTCGCTTTGGTCAGGATATAGGCGCCAGCGCGCTTTGCTATTTGTCGTGGGCATGGTGGCATGGCGGCTACCCCGATCAGGCAGTAGAAACGGCGGACCGAGCCGTTCGCCACGCCCGGGAATTCGGGCATGCGCACACACTTGCCTACACTCTGTGGCATATCGCAATCCTGGCTGTATTCGCCCGAGACGTGGCAAAGGTCGAACGGCTGGCGAAGGAGGCGGCGGCGATCTCTGCCGAACACGGTTTTCCCCTGTGGTCCGCTCACAGCGAAATACTTCTGGGTTGGGTTGCCGCTCGATCGGGGCAAGCGGCCGATGGCATCCTACGGATGCGCGCCGCGGTCACCGCACGAATGGCAACGGGGGCGCGCCTCCTTGAGCCCCTTTTCCTTGGGCTGATCGCCGAGGGTCTAAGGCTAGACAGGCGCTCAGAGGAGAGTCTTGTACTTCTGGACGAGGCGCTGGCCGTTGCCGCTGAGACGGGCGATCTCGCGTCTAATGCACTGCTCCGCTGGCTCCAAGGCGAGCTGCTGCAGCGGCTGGGGACATCCAATGCCGCTACGGCAGAGGAAGCATTGCGCCGAGCGGTGGGCGAAGCCCGCCGTCAGGGTAGCCGTGGCTACGAACTCCGCGCTGCCACGAGCCTCGCCCACCTGATGCGCGAGCAGGGGCGGCGCGCCGAAGCCCGTGACCTTCTCGCGCCCGTCCTCGGCTGGTTCACCGAGGGGTTCGATACCCCCGATCTGAAAGACGCGAAGGCGCTGCTCAACGAGTTGACATGAGCCGGCAGTCGGCGCGTCTGGCGTTCTGGCGCGGATGACCGCTTCCTGTCCAACCCGACGATCCGTTCGTGTGGGCAGGAAAGTCTCGGGGGGTCGGAGCCTGGCGATGGCTAGATCTAGAGTGACAGCAGGTCGGAGGCTCGATCGCGGTCGCCCCGGTTCATCGCAAGCCGCGCCTGCACAATGTCATTAATCAATTTCCTCGCTTCTGGATTTGCCGCCAAGAAGCGCTCGAAATCGGCTTTTCGTAACACGAGCAACCGGCAATAGGTCAACGCGACAACATCGGCCTGCCGCCGGTGTCCGGACAACAGAGCCATTTCTCCGAAGAATTCGCCGCTGCCGAGGCGCACACGGCGCGCCGGCAGCCTGACCTCGACCGCGCCGGATGCTATAAAGAATACGGCATCCCCGTGATCTCCTCGACGGATGATGCGCTGGTTGGGCACAGTCACGCGCGGCTGCAACAGTTTGGCCACGCGCTGGAGCTGTCCCTCGTCGAGGGCCGAGAGGATATCCAACCTCTCGATCAGCCGATGCGTATCCAACCCGATTTCGAAGCGTGGCCGCGGCTCGGTGGTGTTGGTGCCCGCTATTCCCCGCTTCAGGTCGTTATAAAGCTCTTGCGGGATCAATCCTTCCTCGAATAGCGCTTGATACTGTCCCATCTCCTGCCGTAACGCTGATTGCCGCAGGAACCTCATCTCGAGCGCCGCTATATAGTCAGGGTATTGACGAGCAAGCGCGTCGAAAGCATCGCTCACCTCATCACGACGTTGCCTGACAATTTCCCTGGTGAATTCGGCGAGGCGCTCACCGAACACCACCGCTAAACGCTCCTCGTTGAAACTGAGAAGGCGATCGAGCAGCAGGCGCATGACCAACAGCAGCTCAACGCGGTCTGCCAACCGATCCGCGAGAAACAGCTGAACTCCGAAATGCCGGTAAAGAAAGTAAGCGACATGGAACTCCAGAGGAAACGAAAGCGCGGCTGCAGCAGCTCTACGATACCCGAGGCGGCCTTCTTCCTGTGCCCTCTCGAGAAGGGTATCGGCGATCCCCAACAAAGCTTGTACTGTCGGCGGCGAAGCGATCCGACCGGTGCGCGTTTCGAGGACCAGCACGCGTTCCTGGTTGGCCAGCGCGACCAGAGCGATGGCGAGTCGATCCCTTTCCGGAAGGCGCTCAGCATCATCGCGTATGTCGGCGGACGCAATCCAGGCTTGGTACGGTTGGATGACGCGCTCGACCGCGCTTGGCGTAAGAGAATGGTGCTGCGCCATGTGACGCACGGAGTCGGAAACCTCAGCGTAAGCAAGGGCGAGGACGCGGTCACGCAGGACCTGGTGTCGCGGCGAGAGGCGATTGAGGCCGAGGAGAGCGATCACGAAGCGCAACGTCGTGCCATTGACGAAGAGTGTGAACAGCACAAAACCGGTAGCAAGCGCTGCAATAAAGCGCTGGGTTTCTGGACCGAGCGCTCTGCTTTCGGTCGCCGCGAGTGCCAACACCAAGGTCAGCGCGCCGCGAAGTCCGCCCCAGATAATTGCCAGCTTATATGCGGAATTGATCGGCTGGGTCAGTTTGAAAAACTCGAGCGGCGGCAACAAACCAAAGAGGACCAGGATGCGAGCGGCGAAGGCGGCCGCGCTCAGCACGGCAAGCATCACCAATTCGTGGGTTCCAACACCGCCGAGGAGCCGCGGAACAAGGATCGAGGCGAGTACAAATATCAAGGAGCGCGCCCAAAACGCGATCTGCTCCCAAAGATCGGCCAGAAACGACCAATTGCGAGGAGCGATCCGCGACCGGCCGAGCGCGCTGACGGCAAGCCCGGCACCCAAGACGGCGACGATGCCCGAAACATGAAACAGGCGTTCGGCGGCAATGAAGACGCCATAGGCAAGCGCCAGGGTCAGCGTGGCTTCCGCCAGCCGATCGTCGCGCACCCAAGGGATCACCAACATCAAGGCGCGTCCCGCGAATAGTCCCAAGGCTCCACCGCCTACAAACGACACGAAAAATTCGCGCAGCCCCGCGCCGATATCCGGCTCCCCGCCGGAAAGGATCATCCCGAGCAACACGGCGAACAGCGCAATCGCAGCCGCGTCGTTGAGCAGAGCTTCGCCTTCGACGAGGCGTGTCAACCGCGCGGGTGCGCCGATGTCGCGAAAGATCGCGATGACCGCAGCCGGGTCGGTCGTCGCCACAACGGCGCCGAGCAGCAGGCAAACAACGAGTGGAACCCCAGACAGCGGCCAAAGCGCCAACCCGACCACTGCAGTTGCAATCAGCGTCGCTACAACTGCAAGCAACAGGATCGGTGCGGCGTCCTTCATCATCCGCCGCACGTCTGTCGCAATCCCCGCCTCGAAAACCAATAGCGGCAGGAAGACATAAATAAACGTGGCGGAATTGACCGGCAGCTCCACAAAAATATCTGCAAAGGGATGAGCTCGGGTTGACCAGCCCAGCTGAGACACCAACGCCGGGAATCCCCCCAACGTCACACCGACGACACCGAGGAGAACGGGCGGCGGGAGTTTCAGGTAAGCGGCAAGCGGTTGGCAAAAACCAACGATGACCAGCAGCGCCGTTATGACAATCAGCACGAAAGCCGTGTCGAGCATGGTCGTCGTGTTTCACAAGGTTCCGAGAAAGGCGAACTGATTCGAGTCGTACACTCGACCTATAGTACAGTCCCAGGAGCCGCCGGGACATGAGAATCGAGCCACTTACCTGGATTTCGGTACGCGGCTCTCTCGGCAGCTTTACTACACGAGAACCGTTTATTCGGATCTCGTTGGCATAGCTCTCGCCCGCTCGTGCACCGACGTAAGATTCCAAATGCTGACGTAATCTGCGATGGCGCAACTAATCGCCTAACTCCGCGACCAAAAAGAAATACACCAGGTAAATCCACAGTATCGGACCCAAAAACGTGACCCCCATCCGGAAATCAAGTAGACGATTTCCAGCACCGGGTGGTGGCCAAGTTCAAGCCGACCCGAGATGCGGTCGGGGTACACGGATTCATAACGTCTTGAGTATCTACAGCATGCGCCATCCAAGCTTTGGATCAGCGCGTCTGATTTATTGCCTATGGATGGCTGGACATAAAGGCGGAACAAATTGACCAGCGCGGAAATAGGAGCCGGTGCTCACCGCTGCAGGGACCAGTCGTCTTCGTTCGGTTCCAAACCGTTTCCTTATCCGTCGGACTTCTTTGTGGTTCAGCGGGAAGGCAGTCAGCTCCTCGCAGGATGCATCGCGCAACCCTGTCACCCGAGCACAGTGTGCAGCAAGGAAATCAGATACCTCACGACGCAAGCGCAAAACGTCACCAGCATCCAGACCAGGTAAGAGCCAGAAATCATCATCAGCAGACCGGATAGGAGCGCCCGTCGCCCTCTTCCCAAGTAAGCGAGGCTCGGGCCCGCTGATCTTCAGGAGCGTCAGCCATTTTGACGTCTGGGTACCGCCTGAGTCCTCCGGCTAAGGGCCTTGCGAGAGTTACGGCCGCTGGCCGCCTGCCAAAGGAACGTGGAGCCGCTATCCGAATTCGTGGCACGAGAACGGTCAGTTCTACCGTCGGGATATACCGGAACACGACTTCCTGCTCTCCCCGATGTTTACACGCGAACCGAAATCCCCGTCTATTCCCACGCTGCTTGGACGCTCAACAGAAGTTCATCGGCTGCTGAAATATCCAGCGGATTTTTGCGTATAGAACGCTCTAACCGCGCATGAGCGCTCAACAAGCCTTCCGGGCCTATGTGGCGCGCGGCCGTCTCGCCATATGTGAATGGAGATCAGGATCCGCGCCGGGTGCACGGGCTGCGGCATGGGCCGTGGCTGACAATGATGCCGCAGGCGGCCAACTCCTCCACTATGCGGAGACCGAGTGGGATGCGGAAATACAGCCATACGGCATGGCTGATGATCTCGGCCGGAAAGCCGATAGCCGGCGTACGGGATGCGACCGGGTATCATCATTTCACCCGGCTACCAATCCCGGCGCATCGACGCAACTCGGTGCAGCCAACTGGACGGCGGAATACGACGGCGCGAATCCCTCTCTCATCAAGCGTTGAAAGCACTCGTCCATCCGCTGCGGTGATGACTTTGCGCCGCCATCGAGTCACCAGGTCAGCACGTCGCAGAGCGTTCCGCGGATCGTGTCCAGTGCGGCCCGGTAGAGATGCATGTGGTCGCGCGCATGCTCGAACATCGGCAGACTGAACCCCAAGGGTCGGAGCTGATCGGCATTGAAGCCGAAGCGTGTCGGTGCCGCTCGAGAGCTCCCGACGGAGATTGTTGCAGCTCAGGGCTCTCGTCTCTGCTCGCGTTCCACCTACAGCATCACAATCTATCGCGATTGCGAGCACAGACGGCAAACATTCACCTTCGCACCCAATCTGAATTTACTTTGGTGATTTACGAACCTGTGGAATGCTCCCTCTCGGTTTTCCTTTACGATGCTTCGGATTGGTGATCCTGGGATGCACCTTCGCGGTTTCGGCGTCGCTCTCCCGCTGGGCCGCTTTTTTTTGCTGGGGAGATCGCCCGCGGGCGCCCTCGCGTTCCGCGGCCTTCCGAAGCTTTCGCGCATTCTCTTCCAAACCCATTGAGGTCTCCTTCGGGCTACACCTTTTCCATGCGAGCCGTACCCGTTTGGGGAGTCTTTTCCGGTGTGATCGGCCATGTCTGACTGCGTTCGCCTGTTGCGTGCCACACTGCGTTCAGATCGCCGGGGCGATGCCGCAGAGCGCGAGCTCGGCAAGTCCCTTGACCACCTACCGGATTGAAAATCCGCTCACAGCTCGGCACGAACACAAATAGACGGACATCGGCTCATCGGCACGAGATATTCGGCCGGATTGGTATTCATCACGCGGCCGAACCGCGCATCCCACTCCGCCGCTCCCAGCAGAACCATGCCGATGTGCACCAGGCCCCCGATCTCCTGACTGCGGTCATTGATGGGCCGCTGCGGGATCTCATCATTACAGCGGCATGGTGTCGAGCGCTACCGGCGCGTATAGACGCAGAACATACGCTGCGAGTTCCACCTCCTCGTCGGTGGGCGCAAGGACAATAACGACGGTCTCTCCATTGCGGATGAACTTAGCGAACGTCTCGCGAACATTTCCGAACACCAACGGATCCACAGACAAGGCATCAAGCTCGGGTTCCATTGTGGATGGGATAGCGCCGGTTGGATTGAGAACCCTGAGCGCCATATCGCTCGTTGGTATGCCCTCGACCTTCAGACGATTCCGCGCATCCTCGGCGAGGCTGCGTGACTCAAATAACCCAACGACTATGCGCGTCATGCAAGCCTCCTCAAATTTCTGATGCGGCTATTCCGGGGGTGCGTTCTGTCCAGGCCGGCCAGCGCAGCGGGTCTCGAGACAGAGCAGGATGTCACAGTGATCAGCGCCGCCAGCCGCCCGCAACGTAAATCTTCGGCAGCGACAAGTGTTTTGGGTACCGTAATCGACGCTCCGCTCGACAACCGGCGCACGCCGCGATAACGATAATTAGGGCGGTCCGGAAGCGCCGCTCCGACCGCTGTTTCGCAGAGTTCGCGCTTCTGGCGCAGGAGGTCGGCGCATACGCGCCGAAGTGCGTCAATGGTTGCGAGGGGTCCACCGATGACGGCGATATCGCGTGAGGCCATCAGGCACCTGCGATCCTGTTTCCGTGCGAACGGATCGCAGCGCACTCGGTTCCGTGCCCGGCGGTGCGGAGGGTCTTCTCCTGGTGGAGCGAGAGAGCGAACATACGGGAATAGTGTCCCTACCACGAACGACCAGGTCTCGAGCAACCGGCTGAGCGAGGGGGCCGTCCACCAGGCTGTGGCCTAGCGTCACCCGCATAGCCGCGGTTTCGGCCGGCCCGGCGTGTTGCGACTGCTGGTGCTGAGCACATCGCAACTGGAGTTAGAGTGTGCTGAAACGGGGAAATGCGCGCCAAACTCGTCTGCCGCGATTTCATCCGGGTCGGCGGCGGCAGATGCCCGACGCCAAGACCATGGGCCGATGGGGTCGGCGGCGGGGCCGGACGTGGAAAGACCCATGAATGGACAGATCGCACACGACCAGCGCGTGGCTGAAGGCCTAGGCTTGTGCGTCGACACCTCGGGCCAACGTCGATTATCCGATTATCCTACCGATAGGGCGGCGATTTCATACTGCACTCCGTGAGGAAGCTCGTGTGGATGATCGGGGCCGTGCCGGGCTGAGCGGAGTGTCTTACCACCGCCACCGTAAAGATGCTCAGCCCGGGCGGAAGCACCCGGCCAAGGTTCAGTGAGAATCGCTCGATCAGCTTTTGGCGCCCCGCACTGCGGGATCGAGCAAAGTCGAAGCGCTCAGCGACCTCACAGATGGTGGTCAGCACCCGCCGCGCGCCGGGCGCAGCCGCTCGGAACGGTTCGACTGGTTGTAAGTCGGATGAAGGCGGTCTTCAGTTGACACGATTCCCTCCGCAGGTCCGGAAAGGGTTGAGGATTTCGGCGATTTCGCGCTCACAGTGTCGATCGAGGAGCTGTCGACCTCGGCGACGAGTTGGGTCTTCAACTCGAAGGATCTTGTTGCACGACCAGGCGGATGACCCGCTTACTATTAAAGAATCCACAACACCACTGCGGAACTGCGGGATCGGCAGCGGCCCATCGAGCCGCAGGGTGCGGGTGGCGCCACCGTATGCAGGGGCGTCGACGATAATTACTTCAGCCCTGATCAAGTTCCTGTCCTGTATGAGCAGGCGCAAGAGCCGCTTGCGCTCGCAGGGCTCGACAGGATGGTTCCACATCGCACGCACGCTCGGCCAAACGGATCCGTCGACGATCTTGCGCGTAGAACGGGACACGATGGCGTGCTGCGGTCCTGTAATCTGAAAAAGGATCGCATTGGAACCTCCCGCAGGGCGGAGCCGTTAGAAGATCAGCTTGGCATGGCGTCCCTATGCACTCGGTACGAGGTGTGATCACCGCGGTTCAGGAAGGGCGGTTCCGGCTGCTTACCGACAGCGGACAGGTGCTGCTCTTCGTGCTCTCTTACAAAGCGGCCACGGAGCCGCAGGACCTTCCGCTACTCAAGATCACTGCCGCCCATGTTAAGGTCGAGTGCGTCGTGAGCGACCGTCTGATTGCGGCGGTCGCGCATCGCATCCAGATCGAGGAATGAGTGAAGTGAAAGCGCAACAGAAGTTACGAAACCGGATTGCGGGGTTCGTCAGCGACTGGTCGCTGGTACGCCAGGCCGCGGGACAGGACCCGAGCCGCGAAGCGGCGAAGAGCACGATCTCGCACAGACTGCGGCCTCGCCTCGAAGAGGCGGACGCGATTGGTACCAGCATCTGCCCTTATTGTGCGGTCGGCTGCGCTCAACTGGTCTATGCCAAGAACGGAAAACCGATTCACATCGAGGGCGACCCGCGCAGCCCGATCAATGGGGGGACTTTGTGTCCAAAAGGCGCGGCTACGCTGGGCCTGTTGACCTCGCCGGAACGTCTCGGTCACATCAAATACCGCGCGCCTTTTTCGGATCACTGGGAAGACCGGTCACTCGATTGGGCAATGGACCGGATCGCGATGTTGGTCAAACGCACGCGCGATGAAACTTTCGTCGCTGCGCTGCCCAACGGCACGTCGGTCAACCATACACTGGCGATTAGCTCGCTTGGCGGCGCGACACTCGACAACGAGGAGAACTACCTCATTAAAAAGCTGTTTGGCGGCGGCCTCGGGATGGTGTGGATCGAAAACCAGGCCAGAGTTTGACACAGCTCGTCGGTGCCTAGTTTAGGTGCTACGTACGGGCGTGGAGCAGCTACACTAGCAGAATGGGATTTGGCCAATTCGGACTGCATCCTGGTGATGGGGTCCAATATGGCCGAAAATCACCCGGTTGCCTTCCGCTTCGCATTGCAAGCGAAGGAGCGCGGCGCGACCTTAGTCCACGCCGACCCGCGATTCACTAGGACTTCGGCGCTGTGTGACATTTATGTCCCGATGCGCGCCGGCTCCGACATCGCCTTCCTCGCCGGAATCATCAACTATATCCTAGAGCACGAGCTCTGGTTCAAGGAATACGTACTCGCCTATACCAATATCTCGACGATCATCGACGAACGCTACCAGGATACGAGCGAGCTCGATGGGTTCTTCTCCGGTTTCGACGAGAACAGCCGCTCATACAAATATGACTCGTGGCAGTACGACGGTGAAGTGGTACCGTCCACATTAGCGGAACACTACGTCAATACTACCGAGTCCTTTGCTGAAAAGACCAAGCGGATGGGGAAAGGTCCGCCGCCGACCGACCCGAGCCTGCAGCATCCGCATTGCGTGTACCAGATCCTGCGACGCCATTACGCGGCGTACACGCCCGAAATGGTCGAGCGTGCGACGGGTTGTCCGCGCGAAGTCTTCATGAAGGTTGCGGAGGCCCTGGCGCGCAACTCGGGCCGTGAGCGCACCAGCGCGATCTGCTATGCGGTCGGCTGGACTCATCACACGACCGGCGTGCAAACGATTCGCGCCGCGGCGATCATCCAGGGCCTGCTGGGCAACGTCGGACGGCCGGGCGGCGGCATCCTGGCCCTGCGCGGCCATTGCAGCATCCAGGGCAGCACCGACATTCCGACCCTCTACAACATGCTGCCGACCTACCTGCCACAACCACATATTGGCAAACCACACGACACTGTGGAGGATTATCTCAAGCACGAGACCAACCCGACCGGGTGGTGGCACAACTTCCCGAAATACGCCATCAGTCTCCTGAAGGCGTGGTACGGCGAGCAAGCCATCCGCGACAACGGCTGGGGCTATGATTGGCTGCCAAAGATCCTTGGCGATCACTCGCAGTTGCCGATGACGCTCGCGATCCGCGACGGGCTCATTCGCGGCATGTTCATCATTGGCCAGAACCCCGCGGTCGGCGGTCATAATGCTCGTCTGGTACAGCGCGGCCTCGCGCAGTTGGAATGGCTTGTCGTGCGCGACACGGTGGAAAGTGAGACGGCGTCCTTCTGGTATGCCGGGCGGCCTGTGCGCGACGGTGAAATCGCGCCCAAGGAAATCGCGGCCGAGGTCTTCCTGATGCCGGGCGCACTGGCGACGGAAAAGGCCGGCAGCTTCACGAACACGCACCGGCTCGTGCAGTGGCACGACAAAGTTGTCGAGCCGCCGGGCGACAGTCGCTCTGAGAGCTGGTTTGTCCATCAGCTAGGGTTGCGGCTGAAACGGCTTTACTCGACCAGCCGCGACCCAAAGGACGCAGCAATACAGGCTCTGACGTGGGATTATCAGGCCGTCGACGATAAGGGCGAGCCCGACACCGAGGCCGTGCTGCGGGAGATGAACGGTTATACGGTCGCGGGTGGGCGCCAGATCGAGAGATTTCAGGACCTGAAGGACGACGGCAGCACCGCTTGCGGCGCGTGGCTCTATTGCGGCGTCTTCCCGAAGCAGGACGAAAACCTGGCCCGCTCGCGCCGCGCCGACGGGCCGGACGGCCCCGGGACGCATCTCGGCTGGGCGTGGACCTGGCCGGCCAATCGACGCAACATGTACAACCGCGCCTCCGCCGATCCCGACGGCAGGCCGTGGTCCGAGCGCAAGCGGCTGCTGTCATGGGACGCCGTTCAGAGCAAATGGATCGGCCCCGATATCCCTGATTTCGAGCCAACCAAGCCACCCGATTATCGTCCTGACTGGAGCAAAGAGCCCCAGGGTATGGAGGCGCTGGGCGGCGACTGTCCGTTCATCATGTTAGCTGACGGCAAATTGTCGATCTTCACGCCGTCGGGACTTAAGGACGCGCCGCTGCCGGCCCACTATGAACCGATCGAGTCGCCGGTGCGCAATACGCTTTACGCGCAGCAGGCCAATCCGGTCGCTAAAGTCTGGGAGCGGGCGGACAACCAGCTGCACGCCATTGCCGATCCTCGCTTCCCCTATGTTCTTACGACCTATCGCTTGACTGAGCATCATGCTGGGGGTTTGCCTACGCGGACGGTGCCGGTCATCGCTGAGTTACAGCCCGAAGCTTTTGCAGAGATTGGAGCCGAACTCGCCAACGAACTAGGTATCGCCAATCTTGACTGGGTCACGCTATCGACGG
>JAFMSA010000299.1 GCA_017353855.1 Alphaproteobacteria bacterium | reverse complement strand
TGGCCTCTTGGACGATCGGCTACGGGCTCGTCCAGGGCGTGGCGCCTTCAGTCCTGCGCCGCAGCGCCGACGGCCTGTCGCGCGAGATCCCCGAGGCCCGGCTCTGGGGTGCGATCCTGACCGCCATCCCGGTCGCGCTCGCGCTGCTCTTGCAGGCGCATCTATCGGTCAGCCCGGGGCTTCTCGTCGTCATCGGCCTCGGGATATTCGGTTTTGCGTTCGCGGTGATCTCGTCGCTGCATTCGTACCTGATCCTTGCCTATGCCGGCTCGAAGAAGGCGGCCGAGGATGTCGGGTTCTATTACGCGGCCAATGCCGGCGGCCGGCTGTTCGGCATCGTGCTCTCGGGCGCGTTGACGCAAGCCGGCAGCCTGCCGGCCTGCCTGTGGGGCTCGGCCGTCATGCTGGTGATATGCCTTGGGCTGGTGTTCCTGTTGCCAACCGAAGCCGGGATGCGGCATGGGGCCGTGGCGGCGGCTGAGTAGCGAGGTCAGGGAGCTCTGGATCCACGGTCTGGTTTCCGGCGGCGCCGCGATATTCGGGTCATCCTGTTTCACCCGTTGCTTCCTGTGTTCGAAGCTCAGACGGACACGCGCTCCGAGGCCTTGGGTGCCTATCTCACTGCATTGTCATTTTTGCCGGAATCGGGCCTGCTCTGACGCTGAGCCTATTCTGATTGCTGCGAAAATTCGATAATACGCGAAATATTCCTTGACCGTTTTCGGTAGCGCATATTTTGATCGTATTCAAACTGTGAGAGTACGACGCCGATGGACCAGAAAGCGGCTATTGTAGCGTTGGGCGCGCTGGCCCAGGAAACTCGGCTGGGGCTCTTCCGGCTTCTGGTCGCGAGCGGCCCCGAGGGCTTGCCGGCCGGCGTGATCGCCGAGCGCCTCGGGGTGCTGCCGTCCTCACTGACGTTCCATCTAAATCAGCTGCATCACGCGGGGCTGATCACGCAGCGCCGTCGAAGCCGGCAGCTGATCTACTCGGCCGAGTACGGCGCGATGAATGATCTGCTGGCCTACCTCACCGAGAATTGCTGCGGGCGGGGCCGATCCTGCGCACCCGCCTGTAATCCCGCCGACGCCTTTACGACAGGAGACAGCGATGAAGCGGTTGCACGTACACGTGTCGGTTGACGATCTCGTACAATCGACTCGATTCTACTCGACCCTGTTTGCCGCCGAGCCGACCGTCGTCAAGGACGACTACGTCAAATGGATGCTCGACGATCCGCGGGTCAATTTCGCGATCAGCTCGCGCGCGAGCCGCGCTGCCGGCATCTCGCATCTCGGCATTCAGGCCGAGGATGAGGCCGAACTGGCCGAAGTGTATGACCGGCTGCGCCGCGCCGAACGGCCAATCGTCGAGACCAAGGACGCGACCTGCTGCTATGCTAAATCCGACAAGCAGTGGATCGCCGATCCCCAAGGCGTGCCCTGGGAAACCTTCTACACCTTTGGTGAAAGCACGGTTTATGGCGAAGGTTCGCTCGCCAAGCTGACGGAAGTCAGTGAAGCGGTGGACCGCGCGCCTTCTTGTTGCGAGCCCGAGGCGATCCAGACGCCGCAACCGGCCGCTGCCTGCTGCCCGCGCTGAAGACAGGAGAGAATCGTGGACCGGCAGATGCAAAAAGAACTCGTGCGCTGGCGCTATGGTGGGATCGCCGAAGCGGCGAGCGCAGCAGGCTGCTGCGCGCCAGCTTCGTCCTGCTGCGGTCCGAGTCTCGATCCCGCCAGCAAATCCCGCGAGATGGGCTATTCGGAGGCGGACCTCGCCGCCGTGCCGGACGGGGCCAATCTCGGCCTCGGCTGTGGCAACCCGCAGGCGATTGCGGCCCTAAAGCCTGGCGAGACCGTCATCGACCTCGGCAGCGGCGCCGGCTTTGACTGCTTTCTCGCCGCCGGCCAGGTCGGCGCGACGGGCTACGTGATTGGCGTCGACATGACACACGAGATGCTCAACAAAGCGCGCGAGAACGCGGCCAAGATCGGCGTCCGCAATGTCGAGTTTCGTCTCGGTGAACTCGAACATCTGCCGGTCGCCGACAATACGGCCGATGCGATCCTCTCGAACTGCGTGATCAATCTGGTCCCGGATAAGGCGCAGGTCTATCGCGAAGCGTTTCGCGCGCTGAAGCCGGGCGGGCGTTTGGCGATATCCGATGTCGTCAACAAGGCGCCGCTGCCCGCGAAGCTGAAGGAGGATCCTTCCCTGCTGTGCGGCTGCATCGCCGGCGCCTCGACAATGCAGGAAACCGAGACCTGGCTGACGGAAGCCGGCTTTGTCGATGTCCGGGTGACGCCAAAGGCGGAGAGCCGCGAACTCATCAGCACCTGGGTGCCCGGGAGCGGCATCGAGGAATTCGTCGTTTCTGCGACTGTGGAAGGCCGCAAGCCCCCTGTCTGAACCGATCCGGGCGCGGGCCCGGATCAGATCAACGAAGAGGGATTCATGACACCCGTTGCCAATATAGACCGGCGCCGATCAGCGCCGGCGCTGAGCACTTTCGAGCGTTACCTGACGGTCTGGGTGGCACTCTGCATCCTTGCCGGCATCGTGCTCGGCCAGCTGGTCCCGGGACCCTTCCAGGCCCTCGGCCGCATGACCGTCGCCGAGGTCAACATCCCCGTTGCCGTGCTGATCTGGCTGATGATCGTACCGATGCTGCTGAAGGTGGATTTCGGCGCGCTACACCGGGTGGCCGAGCAATGGCGCGGCATTGCTGTAACCGTCGGCATCAACTGGCTGGTCAAGCCATTCAGCATGGCGCTGCTCGGCTGGCTGTTCATTGGGTGGATCTTCAGGTCGCTGCTGCCGGCGGAGCAGATCGACAGTTACATCGCCGGGCTGATCATCCTTGCCGCCGCGCCGTGCACGGCGATGGTATTCGTGTGGTCCAATCTCACTAACGGCGAGCCGAATTTCACGCTGACCCAGGTGGCGCTCAACGACACCATAATGGTGTTTGCCTTTGCGCCGATCGTCGGATTGCTGCTCGGCCTGTCCTCGATCACGGTGCCGTGGACGACTCTGTTCTTGTCCGTCGTGCTCTACATCGTCGTGCCGGTGATCGCGGCCCAGCTGTGGCGGCGGTCGCTACTGTCGCAAGGCGGGGAGGCGGCGCTGGCACGGACGCTGCGGGCCCTGCAGCCGGTCTCGCTGATCGCGCTGCTGGCCACTCTCGTGCTGCTGTTCGGGTTCCAGGGCGAGCAGATCGTCCGGCAGCCGCTCATCATCGCGCTGCTTGCGGTGCCGATCGTCATTCAGGTTTATCTCAATGCCGGCATCGCCTACGCGGTCAATCGTGCCCTCGGCGTCCCGCATAACGTTGCCTGCCCGTCCGCCCTGATCGGCGCCTCCAACTTCTTCGAGCTCGCGGTCGCCGCCGCGATCGCGCTGTTCGGCTTTCAATCGGGCGCGGCACTGGCAACCGTCGTCGGCGTGTTGGTCGAAGTACCGGTGATGCTTTCCGTGGTGCGGATCGTGTTGTGGTCACGCGGCTGGTACGAGAGCGCTCATAGCGTCTAGGAGCCTCGGCCGAATAATCGATGTCCGATACCGCGAAATTGAGCATACGGGCGGCCACGATCGCCGATGCGGCCGGGAGCCACTGTTTTTGCTATTTTCTCGGGCGCGCTACTTTTATAGCCTGTTCTGGGTCCGATCGTCGGCGGTGCGATCGACAACCGAGGCGGCCGCGGTGTGCTGGCGCTGTCCAATCTGGTTCTGACGACAGGGCTCGTGCTGCTTGCCGTCGCACAAGGGTTTTCCACTCTGGCTCTCGCCTGGACCGCGCTGGGCATCGGCACGGCCATGTGACGGCTTTGATATGAGCCACAAGGCTCAGAAATTCATATCTGCCGCGCGCGCCAAATCTGGAGGAGGGGAATTGCCGCGGGTGCCCCGCTGCGACAGTTTGCGTGATTTTATTTTGCTTAAGTTCTTGTTCTGTTCACGTAACGCCTGTTTGACAATCCGGGGTGCCGGTTGGGCGATGCAGGATCGCGGGTAAAACCGAGGTTGACAAACGAACACGCACGCATCTTTGCGTCAGACCGGTGAAACCGCCGCCAACTCACTGGTGAGGGTAGTTCATAAGCCAAGGATGGAATTTTACGTGCTTCCCCGGCAGCGATGATTCAGATTACCTGACGAACGGCCACCACCTCCCGGATTTCTCATGTCACAGGAAATCACCTCCGAACTCGCCCTCACCGGCGTCCTGCGCGCCGCCATCAATACGGGTAATTTTCTGCTGGTTACGGAGCGCACACCCCGACCGGCGAGCCCGAAGGTGTAGCGCCCGACATGGACCACGAAATCGCCACGCGACTTGGAGTGCCGGTGCGCTATGTAGCCTATGCGAAGCCCGGCGAGCTCGCGGATGCGGCGGGAACCGGTGCCTGGGATATTGGCCTCATTGGCGCCGAGCTTCAGCGCGCCGAGAAGATCGCTTTCAACCCCACCTGTGTCGAAATCGAGGCGACCTATCTGGTGCCGGCAGGCTCGCCTTTGCACACGATCGCCGATGTCGACCGCGCCGTAGTGCGCATCGCGGTTACCGCCCGCAGCGCTTACGATCTGGGGCTGGAGCGCAACATCAAGCATGCCCGGCTCGTCCGATCTGAGGGTGGCGATGCGACATTCAAGCAATTTGTCGACGACAAGCTCGACGCATTGGCCGGCCTGCGCCCGCGTCTGCTGGAGGACGCCGCGAAACTGCCCGGCTCGCGCATCCTCCGCGGGCCGTTTACCGCCGTGCAGCAGGCGGTCGGCACCGCGCGCAGGAATACGGCTGGTGCGGCGTTCCTGCGCAATTTCGTCGAAAAGGCGAAGAGATCGGGGCTCGTCGCACGCCTCATCGAACGCCACAACGTCGTGGGCCGCCTCTCGGTGGCGGGCCCGGCCTGACAGAGGAGCGTTCGGCATGCCTGATGAACTCGCGTTCCTGACGATTGCAGAGGCGGCGCGGCTGATCGAGCGAAAACAGCTCTCGCCGGTCGAGCTGACTACAGCATTGATCCGTCGCTCGGAGGCTCTCGACCCTCAGCTTAATGCCTATCTACTGCTGACTGCCGAGCGCGCGCTTGATCAGGCGCGCGCCGCCGAGCGAGACATTATGGCAGGCGGATACCGTGGCCCGATGCACGGCATCCCGTTCGCGCTTAAAGACATCTATTCGACCGCAGGCCTCCGCACGACCGGCCACTCCAAGATCTGCCTCGACACCGTTCCCTCCATGGACGCGACAACGGTGGGAAAACTCTATGAGGCGGGAGCCGTGCTCACCGGCAAGCTTGCCACTCATGAATTCGCGCATGGCGGCCCCTCGTTCGACCTGCCTTGGCCGCCCGCCCGCAACCCGTGGAACCGCGACCATTTCACTGGCGGCTCGTCGAGCGGTTCGGGGGCTGCCGTAGCGGCGGGGCTTGTCCCCGGAGCGCTTGGCTCCGACACCGGCGGTTCGATCCGCGGCCCGGCAGCACTGTGCGGTGTTGTCGGGCTGAAGCCAACTTACGGTCTGGTCAGCCGTCACGGGGTCTATGCAAACTCCTTCAGCTTTGACCACGCGGGCCCGATGACCTGGACCGTCGAGGATTGTGCGATCATGCTGCAAGCGATTGCGGGGCATGATCCGAATGATCCGGCCAGTGCCACGCATCCGGTACCCAATTACCGCGCTGCGCTGAGCAGGGACCTCAAAGGTCTGCGGATCGGGGTCCTGCACCACCTGCACGAGGACGACTGCCCGCTCACAACGGAGACGAGCGCGGCGCTGCAGGAAGCCTTCGGCGTGTTGCGGTCACTGGGTGCGAG
>JAFMSA010000872.1 GCA_017353855.1 Alphaproteobacteria bacterium | reverse complement strand
CCGATCATCGGTCTGATGTGCGTTCCGCCGCTCGACGAGGAGCCGGCGCCGCATTTCGCGCTGCTACGCGAAATCGCGCGGCGCAACGAGCTCGGCGTCCTTAGCATGGGCATGAGCGCCGATTTCGAAAAGGCGATCCGCTTCGGGGCCACGCATGTCCGCGTCGGCACCGCAATTTTCGGCGCCCGCGGGAGCGCCTGAGACAGCGGCGCTGGTGCCTCGAACGGCGACGGCTGCGTAACTAAACTAAAGGTAATGGCCGCTGCGCATTGCTTTCGTGCGCAGGTAGCGCTCGTTGTGCCCGTTCGACGGGAAGACGTGCGGCACGCGCTCGACAACGCGGATTCCGTAGCGTTCGAGGGCGGCGACCTTGTCCGGATTGTTGGTCAGCAGGCGCACTGCCCCGATCCCCAGCTGGCGCAGCATTTCCGCGGCAGGCAGGTAAACGCGCTCGTCGGCGTCGAAGCCGAGCTGCTCGTTAGCGTCGAGCGTGTCAAAACCCGCGTCCTGCAGCCGGTATGCCCTGAGTTTGTTGATCAGACCGATACCGCGCCCCTCCTGCGCGAGGTAGAGGAGCACTCCGCCGCCCGCTTGCGCAATCGTAGCAATACTGCCGCGCAGCTGATCGCCGCAATCACATCGCAGGCTCGCCAGCAGGTCCCCCGTGAAGCACTCCGAATGCAGCCGGACGAGCACCGCGGCGGCGGCGTCCGGGGAACCGATCAGGATCGCCAGATGCTCGAACCCGCCATCGCGCGGCCGAAACGCAATCAAGCGCGCGTTCTCGGCATCTGCAAGCGGGACGCGCGCCTCGGCGACACGCTCGAGCCCCGCGGTGGCTGCATCTCGTCTGAAGACGACGGCGGACTCAATCCCGGGAAGATCACCACGGCGCATCAACGCCGCCAGTTCGTCTTTGCCGATGCGCAGCACCAGGGCTGCGGGAAGAAGCGAGGCGAGTTTCGCCAGAGTAACCGCCGCCAGCGCACCCCCCCTGGCTGCTACCGGCTTGGGACCGAACCCGGGCGGTTCCGCCCCCAGCGAAGCCGCAGGATCGGCGAGGTTGCGGATCACGGCCGCCGGCAAATCGTCGTAAACCGAGATCGTCAGCGCACCCGAGAGTTCCTCGCGCGGCGCAAGACCGAGCGCCACGGCGCGCCGGCGCGTCAGGACGACGCGAGCCGGTGCGGCGGAGATCTCGCGCAGTCGCTGCAGGTTATCGTCGCTCAGCAGCTCCGCCGCAAGCGCAAGAACATTGATCTCGCTGTCGCGGATCAGCACGGGCTCCCCGCGGCGCAGCGCGGTGATTGCTTCGCCGAGGCCCCGCTTCGGTACCGGATCTTCGCCCAGCACCGCCTTTGCCGCCGTCCTGATTTCGAGCACCCCGTTCTCCTCGTCGCTCGTGCATCATATGGCCTGCCGACCCTCGCGCCAGCAAGGGGTTATTCGATCTCGCCTGTGCGGTCCGCCGACATCAGCATGAGAATGTCGGCGGCAAACGAATAGGCGAGCAGGGCAAGTGCCACTGCACAAGCGCCCTTGGACCAGCTCGCAGGCGTGAGGGGAACCGTCGCGATCAGCAGCGCGATGCTCTGAATGACGGCAATCGTCTTGCGGCGCAGATCGGAAAACCGCCGGCCCGGCCACGGCCGCCGGAGCAACGGCCACACCCAACCCGCGGCCAGGTAGAGATACCGCATCGCGCCGATCAGCAGCACCCAGCCGGAAACCGCGGCTGCCCTCACGACGATCGTCGCCAGGACGAGGATCACAAAAGCGTCGACTTCCATGTCGAAACGCGCGCCGAACACCGATGCCAGCCGCTCGCGGCGGGCCGCCCACCCGTCG
>JAFMSA010000298.1 GCA_017353855.1 Alphaproteobacteria bacterium | reverse complement strand
CCCTCGATACGCCAGAGGAAGCCGCCTTCGAATGATATATCCGCCGGAGGGCGGGTTTGTCGGCCACCACTCGGCAAGCGACACGGAGTCCCAGTGGCCGTGGCACGGCGGGCTCGTCGGCGCCTGTTTCGCAAACCATCCTCCCATAGAGCACGCGACGGTCCTGTTCGCCGATTCCGGCCACGCCTCGACAACAGACCTTGCCGGCGACGTGGATGCGAACTGACGAGTGGTAGAATTTCCGTAGCAACCCGCACGGTGCCGGTCACATCCTCTCGGCTCTCGATGAGTCGAGCTGCTCCGGCGAGCGGCCACCGCCTCATGGCAGGATTTTTTGATGGCGGCACTGCGATTGCACGGGCGCCGAGCGCCGGACTGCCTGAATATGCTGAGACATACGTGCCGCAGGGATGGACTGGGATGGCCGCGTTCTGGAGCGATGCGCTTGCTCGTTCCTTACTGTTGTACGCTGCGCTTTATGCCGGTTTCGGCGTTCTGTCGCCTTACCTGCCCAGTCTCCTGAAAGCCCGCGGCCTGCACCCGGAGGCGATAGCGCTGGTGCTGGCAGCAGGCGCGTTTGGCGGCCGGCCCTGCGTCGGGTCGCCTGGCCGACCGCCTTGATCCGCCCAAGATCATTCTCGCGATCTGCGCGGCAGCAGCGGCGTTCATCGCCTTGGCGTACCCGCGGCACGCGGCTTGTGGCCGCTGTTGATCGTCGCGGTGTTCCAGTCGGCGGCACTGGCTCCGCTCGCGCCGCTCGGCGATACGCTCGCCATTGCCACGGCGGCGCCCGAGCGATCCAACAATTGCGTTAGGCAGGGCCTTCACTATGGATGGCTGCGCGGTGCTGGCTCTGCTGCATTCACCGCCGGATCGATATTGTCTGGTCAAGCCATCAGGCTATCCGGGATGCCCGCAGCCGTGTGGCTCAATGCCGGACTGCTCGCGGCAGCGGCATTGGCTGCGTTGCGCGTACCGGCGCTGCTGCCGCGACGAGATGCGTGTCCATACAGCGCGGCAGGCGAGCAAACTCCCCGGGTCAGCGCGCTTCTGCGGCTGTCCCACTTCCGCCGTTCGCCCGATCGCGGCGTTGATCCTCGGTAGCCACGCGGTGCACGACCGCTGGAGCGCGGCAGGGAATGACGCGGGCCGTGCAGGGCTGCTGTGGTCTCTATCGGTCGCGGTCGAGTTTGTGGTGTTCGTGTTTATCGGCCGCTCGCGGCCCGATCGGCTCAGCCCGGCCCACGCCGCGATGCTCGCCGCTGCCGCCGGCATTGTGCGCTGGGCAGTCATGGCCGAAACCCGGTGGTTTCCCGCACTCGCAATGATAGAGCCCCTGCACGGGATAACTTTCGCTCTCCTGCACCTGACCTGCATGCCGGCCTTGGCGCAATGCACTCCGCGGCACCTCGTCGCGGCGGCCTTGAAGCTGTACGGCACGCTCGGCATCGGCCTTCCAACCGTTCTTCTGACGCTCGCTTCCGGAGAGCTCTACGGGCAATTTAGGAGAGCGCGGGTTCTGGGGGTCATGGCGGCCTCTGCGCCGCAGCGCTGCCCCTCGTCCGCAGCCTGCGCCGGCTGAACGGCACAGTCAATTCTCGCCCCGTCGGCTGATGCTAACCGACGAGAGCGCGGATTAACGAGACGTCGCCGCCTGCCAATGCCCGCGATGCGGGCTCAGCCCTTGATCGGTTCTGCATAATAGTGCTCGAGCGTTATCTTGATGCATACCGCCACCGGGACGGCCAGCAGCAGCCCGACGACGCCAAAGAGGATCGCGCCGCACACAAACGAGATAATCACGACCACCGGGTGAACGCGCGCCGCCTCTCCAAGGACAATGGGACCTACCAGGTTGTCGATCGACAGACGCAACCCTATTGCGAATGCGGACAGGAAGAGCGCTGCCCCGATGCCTTGCTGTTGCACGGCAATCAGGCCGACGATTGTCGCTGAAGTAACCGGGCCGATAACCGGAATGAGCTCCAGCAGGCCGACCGTGATCGCGAGGAGTGCGGCGTGCGGCAAATGGGCTGCAGGCCCGAAGCCAATCCATGCAACGCTCGCTGTGTACGACACGACCAGAACGAGGCCGATCAGGTAGCGGCGCAATATGGGGGCGATTTTCACGAGCAGCTCTTCCACTGACCGCCGGTGCTCCGGCGGCAGCAGCCAGATCGTCCCGGCTGTCAGGCGCGGCGCTGAAATCATAAAGTAAAGCATCAGGATCAGCGTAAGAAACGTGCCAAACACCAAAGCCAGGACCGACCCGCCGAGATGGCTCAGGACGGTGAGCCCCGCTCCGGATTTCGCCACGCCCGAGATTGCTTGCACCAGCCTGTCGGGCGTGTAGGTCTGACCGAACAGAGTAATTCCTTCACTGCCGAGGAGCTGTTGCAGAAAATGGCGCAGGATGTCGGGAGCAGTAGCGAGGATGTGCAGCAAATCGGCCGTGGCGGTCGTTGCGAACCAGTATCCGGCCAGCCCGATAATCGCGAGAATGCACAGGTAGAGAACGCTCGCCACTGGCCACCGCCTGATCCCGAGACGGCGTTGCGCCGCTGTGATGAAAGGATCCGTGACGAAAGCTACCGCTATCGCGAAGACGAAAGGCAGCAGGGCAATGCGGATCTGGTAGACGAGGACTGCAATGACGGTCAGCACCGCCGCGATCGCCCATCCTCCAACGGCCGAGCGGCGCTGCATGGGAATGGCTCGTCCGGCTTTCACATGGGTTGGGGTGACTGCCTGTGAAGCCGGTAAGTCCGCCCCTTCCAGGTGATCCGCCCTCTGACGTGAAGAACGACGCCGTGGACCGCCAGACACGCAGCCAATGTATAACCCAGCGGGAAACTCAGGCCAAAAGCGGCAGGAAGACGAAAATGTGATGCCGTGCCGGCGTGGATCCCGACCACCGCCGCCGAGCCCGATAACGCCAGCGCGCCGGCGACTACACTTTCCGGTGAAGGGTGCTTGAGCGCCGCCAGGAAGATCACTATCGGCAGCAATAAGACTGTCCAGCCGAATACGAAGGCGACACCCGCAGCCGTCAGGGTAGCCCGGTTGCTGCCCAGGATTTCTGTGGCATTTTTCGACAGTCCTTCCCACAGGGAGCCCAGGTCACGATACATTCGCGTTCGGGCCAGCTCGCCCGCTGCCTTCACGCGAACGCAACAACCCGCCTGTCTGACACGCGCCGCAAGCGCCTTGTCTTCGCAGATCTCAGCCCGCACGGCCGAATGCCCGCCGACCTGAAAATAGGTTGTGCGCCGTATCAATAGAACTTGTCCGTTGACGGCTTCGTCCCCGATCGCGCATCGCTTCGCGCAGGCGATCATCAGCAGGCCGGCAGGCATGATCACGCGCTCCCAGAAGCTGTTGAACTCTTGCCGCGGCTGGATCGACAGCATGTCGATCCGTTGCGCTTCGGCGGTTGTCGCTGCGGCTGCAACCAGCTCCGGCGCCGCACGCACATCGGCGTCGATAAAGCACAACCAATCACCCTCGGCCAGCAACGCGCCGCGCCAGCACGCACGCGGCTTTCCGACCCAGCCTTCCGGCAGCGTGCCCGCGGCGACGAGCCTGATCCGGGGATCCCGGCGGACGTGAGACTCAATCGCTGCCATCGTGCCGTCCTGCGAATCATCGTCGACAATGATGATCGACGCCCGGCGAGACAAACACGTCTGTTTCTCCAGCCCCGCAAGACAATTCTCGATATTCTCGATCTCGTTCCGGGCGGGGACGATTACTGAGATCGCGGCCGGATTGACCGGGCTCCCTAAGGGCAAAAGAAGGGCCTCGCGGTAGGCCCGGAACTGGCGGAGAACCCGGGTCAACAGCCAGCTCACCGCTACCGCCCATGTCACCCCGGTGAGCAGAGCCAGCATTCAAGCTCCGCGCCGGTATCTCGACCGGTTCGCGATCCCGCTGCTGCGGTGCGCGTAACGCAGCATGAGCACCCTTCGGGAAATCCACAATTCGTGGCGGTCCCGAAGAAACGGCTGGCGCGGGAGTGCGGCTGGGTTGAACGCCCGGGTCAGACCCCACATCACGAAACACTCGCCAAGCCCGTGGAGCCGCGCCATAAGGGAGGGATTCGTCGGCACCGGCTCAAATCCATAGCGTTGGAATAGGCGTTTGATCTGCAACGTGCCCAGTCGGGTCGATAAAGTAGTCTCGGTCCGAAACGCCTGCACTGCCTGCCAAGCCGGTTCGCTCGCAATGTGCTCTGAGAACATTCGCAGCGAATAGAAGGCCCGGTCTCTCAGTGCGCATGCCCAGGCGAGGTTGGGGCCGTTCGCATTATAACGTGGCAGATGCTCGTTCCAGAAGTGCAGCGTGCCGATCAGTTCGTCCGCCTGGATCTCCGTGCCGTCGGACAATTTGAGCTGAGCCCGCGCCCGGCTCAGCCCGACGCGCAAAATGCAGGACGGATCATCGGTGAATTCGTGGATCCCGTAGTACGAACGCAGAATCCCGTCCAGCCACCCGACCGAACCCGCCCAAAGTCCGTCAGGCCAAGCAGCGGAAGATCCACCGACGGTCGTTGCTACTCCGATTGCCGAGGCGGCCACGTCGGTCGTCATGACGCAACCACAATATTTTCAAACGCTCGACGCAGGGACCGGACGCTTATCCCATGGCCTTTTTTTCCGCAGCCCGGTTGTATCGATCCAGGCCGTCGATCCTGCCACATTGACGGATCTCCTGCACACCGTTCTCGCAGTGTCACAAATATTAACCACACCACATCGTTCCCGGTACAGGACAAATCCCGGTATAGGAGAAATATGCGTCTTTTCGGTACAGAAGCGTCGAAGACCTGCCGGCCGAACCAAGCGCGCTCGGCCCGACCGCGATTGCCGCACCGCCTCGCGGGAGAGTCACCCGCCGAATCACCGCGACGGGCGCGCTAATCCTCCGGCAGAGGGGATGCTGCGATAGCCCTCCGGCCGCGGTGCGGCTCGCTCAGGATCATCACACCTCTCGCAGACTCCCGCCTTCAGGCGAGGGAGGCGGCCCGTCCGCGTGGGAGCGCGCCAAATGTCCGGAAATCTATGTGTAGGTGAGGGACGCGACGGACCGTGTGCATCCGGCTTGACCCGACGACGAATCGGGAGGCAATCCCGACCGCTACGCGGTCGGCCTCGCGCGACTGCTTCAATGCCGTTGCGGCGCGGGGGCGGGAACACGGCAGGAAGAACGCCGTCGCATTGCACCGGGCAAGCTCGCGCTGCGGGCCGCGCACCCGGACATGCCTTCGCAGCTCGCGATCCCGGCGCGCTGAGGGCGATCGGGGCGCTGCGTTCGGCTTTGGCCATCACGGCGCCGCATTGGGAATGCGGCATCGTGCGCTCCGACGACCGCAGCTTCCGGCTCGAGAAACACAACGGCATCGCCGGTCTCGCCACTGGGTGCATAAAGCTGCCGTTCTGCCCGCACCGAAAGGCCCGCGGATGGCTCGGCGAGGCTTTCGGCTCTGCGAGCGCCGATCCGTTGCGCCGCCCGGGCGGCTGGCGGCTGCATCTGATTGTGGATATCCCGCCGCCCGAATCCGTGCCGGACGGCCGGGTTGTTGGCGCCGGTCCCGGCCCCAACCGGCCGGCCGTGACATCCGACGCAGTTCCTCGGAAAGGAACAGTGGAAGGAGATTGAGCAGCGGTATTTGCCCTCTCTCGCACACTCCGAGCCAAATGCACGAGGTCGGCCGGGCGGCACCTGAAACAGCTTGTCCGGCAGACGCAGACGGTTCCGGAAGGACTGCGACGGCGTCCGCGCGAGGAAGATTGTTGCGAGAGCGGGGCCGGGCAGCGTGATCGCGGT
>JAFMSA010000297.1 GCA_017353855.1 Alphaproteobacteria bacterium | reverse complement strand
CATTGGTTGCGGCACTGGCGGGGGCTGGGAGGGCCGGTGGCGGCGGGCAAAGCAGTCGAACGCAAGTTTGCCGCGGATGTTGCCGAATACAGCCGCCTGACGAACCCGGACGAAATCGGCACACCCGGCACGCTTCGACCATACCGGGCAATCCTGGACCGGTTGATCCTCGCCTTTCACGGCTGCATCTTCAAGGCGGCAACAGACCGCGTAGTCGCCAATTTTGCAGGCGTTGTCGAATGCAACATTGCGGTTCAGGAGGCAATCGAAAAAGAGAATCAGGATTTCCCCGAGGCCGAACGGATGCGGTTTCGCATCGCATACATCTCGGGGACGTCATTTGTCGATGAAGGAAACCTGTTCGGCGAGACGTCACCATCGCTGCCCGACTGCAGGCATTGCTTGAACCCCGAGAGAGGTGTCCCCGGGACCCCGGGCGATCACATCGGATCCCGCTTGCCGGTTACAACGATGAGCGCCGCGTGCTGGCAGCGGTCCAAAAATATTACCAAGCCGGTTCGGGTGTGCCGCATTGGCGAACGTGCCCGGCGCCGACCCGATTCGCCTTCGTCCCCCGACAGCCGCGCGAATTCCAGCGTCCAATGGTCGGACAAGCAGATCCGCGTCAACGCCCGGCAGGCCGATGCCGAAACCGGCGCGTCTCCGGCCGGCGGTTCGACACCGACATCGGCCACCGCCTCGCGTCGCAGGACGATATCACGGCGCGCATTGTCCGTTCCCGGCAGTCGCGGTTGGCGATCGCCGAAGCAAGGCGCCCCAAAAGGCGATGCGCTCGATGACCTGCGGGCGCACCTGCCGTGATGACAAGGCCGATCTCTGATCTTGTTCGAGACTGCCTTGGCGCTCGACCCAGAGGCTGCCGACCTAACCCTAACGGCACGCAGTTCTCGCGGGTCGCGTGGTCGACGAGCCTGGCGATTTCCGGGACGACACCCCTTCGCGGCGCGGACCGGCTGGCAGCGCAGGCGCCAGGGACGTCGGCACAGATCGGAGGAGCGGCTGCGATCGAGCGCGATCGCCGCTCGAATTCCCAAATGGCGTCTGCGCAGCGCGATTGAGCGCGCAGCGCCTGGCCCTTCGCGTGACACGCCGTTGCGCTGTCGCGGCGCAGGCTCCTGACCGGCTCGCCGGCCGGGGCGGTTCCCTGTTTCGAGCATGACGTCCGTGTCGGACCCTGCGGCCCCGGCACACTTTCATGGTAAGGGAGGGTCGGCGAAGCTGTTCCGGTCGCGTACCGACGGGGGAATCGCGTCGCCGGGAAAGGCGAACAACGGGATCGGCTCCGCCTGCCCCGCCGCCGGATGTGCGCTCAAAGGTGATGCCGCGCGCCCGTGCGCTGCTCGCCGAGGCTCGGCAGCTGAGCAATGCTTACGCGAGATCAGCAAGCGTCGAAAAATCGAATTGGTATGACCAATCGGCACATCCCGACCTTGGCCGAAGCCACTTGCGTCCGCGGCCTGCGTCGGGCCGGTATACCCGCACAGCGAAGGATTCGGGGAAAGTCGTGAACAGAGCAGTCGTCATCTTCACCCTTATTTGCGCGGTGGCGCCGGTCCGCGCGTCCTCACAACCGGCACCCGTTCGCCACAGTTGCGGGGCCGAAATCGAGCAGCATTGCGCCGGCGTTCAACCCGGTGAAGGGCGGATCGGGGCGTGTGTCGGGGAGCATTTCGCTGCGTTTTCCGAACCCTGCAAAAAAGCTCTGCTGAGCGGCGTCACGGTAGTTAAAGCCTGCAAGGCGGATGTCCAGCGCAGCTGTCGCGGTGTTCAACCCGAAGAGGGCCGTATCCAGGCGTGTATGAAGGATCACTTCACGGAATACTCCGAACCTTGCAAGCGAGCGATTATCATTGCCAACTTCGGCAGGCGTTAGGCGGCGCCCGGACCACTACGCGAAACAATTCTGCGAGCCGTCGGCCTCTGTCCGGGGCCAGAATACTTGGTTAGCGATGTCTCCTCACAGATTCGCGCCTAAGCTCCTTCGAAGAAGTGGATTAGTGTTTGGCGGGACATAGGTCGCGGTGGAAGCTTAACGGGGTGTATCCGGGATGGAAAAGGGCCTCAGCCTGCCGCCACCCAACACCAGGCGGTGGGTGGCCAGACGCAAGGCTGCTGTCCTGAATGCCCTGAAAAGCGGAGAGATCACCGTCGAAGAGGTTTTCCGCCGATATGGGCTCTCCGAGGAAGAACTGAACGCATGGCAGCGCGCATTCGCTGTTGAAGGCCTGGCCGGGCTGCGTGCCACCCGCGCCCCGAGACGGCGCAGAGGTCAGTCCTGAGCGCCACCAGGCGGCGTTTGTAACGAACGGTCCGAAAAAGTGCTGGCCGATCTCGGTTTGACGGTTTTTGGACAGGCGCCTTCGGTCGTGAATAGCTAATCTTTCTGATGCGCAAGGTGCTGGCGATTGTGGATACCCGCGACGGCCGGCAAGTAGATAATCCGTCATCGGAGCTGCGCATGGCTGTATCAGTCTCTGCACTTCACAAGCATTGGGCGAAGCTTGAGGACGAGCATCAGGATCTCGTCGTTGGCATAGAAGAGGCCGGCATCGACCCGGCGCGTCTGTCGACACTGCGCGAGCGACAAGCCTCGCTGCTTCTCGAAATCGGTGCTGTCGTCGCGCAGATCCGGGACGCGCCGGCGACGACGCTAGAAGATTTTCTCGCGTTGCTCGATGTCGCGCTCGATCACGAAACCGACCTCGCCGGCGATATAGGTGTCTACGGTCCCAAAGACTTTCCGATGATCACGCGCGTGCTGCGCGGACTCGCGCAGAGAGCACCCGGCTTTGAGTTCAACTCGCTGAAAAGATGGTTGTCCTCTCCCGAAGAGTACCGACACGTCATCGGGGATCCCGCCACGGAGAAAAGGGACTCCTCCGAACCGATCGGGTTTTGCAAAAGTTAGCCGCTTTCCCGGTATCGCCAACCAACCGGTCTAACGTGTGCCGGCGCCGAGATGCGCGACAGCCTCTATCTCGACTTTGAGCGAAGGACCCGCCAGCGCCGCCACCTGCACTAAGCTCGAGGCCGGAAAATTGCCGGTGAAGAACTCCCGGCGGGCCTGCCAGACTTTTTCGCGCTGCGTGATATCGGTGACGAAGATCGTCACCTTCACGATGTCGGCCATGCTGCCGCCCGCCGCCTCGACGAGATGGCGGATCTTGGTAAAAATCGCCTTCGCCTGCGTATATTCGTCACCCTCGGCGTCCTCGCGCGCGGTCATTCCGGCTATGTAGGCGATGCCCCCGGCGACGAGACAATTGGACCAGGTTCCGGCAGGCGGTTCGGGTACGTCAGGGCTGGTGGCGCGGCCGATGCTGCTCATGGGCGTTCTCCTTGCGCTGAGCGGGCGAGCTTAGCCTGTCGTCCCGCAGGCCGGAAGCCGTCTCGGCCACACCGGCGAGCGCCAGTGACTAGCCGGGCGGGTGCCGGCACTTGCCTGCCAAGAAGGTGCGCGGCGTCAGCGCCTTGACGCAAACCACCGTCGTTTGCGCCAGCACGCCCCTGTCATTGGTGAGCAGCAGCGCATCCGCTGCCGCACTGAGCGCTACAAATTTGCGATCACCCGGATCGCCGATCAGACCGAAGGCCTTCTCGTCGGTGGGTCCGGAAAACTTCGCGTCCGGCCGAAACAAGCCGGCAACGCTCTGCCACGTCAGACGCGGAATGCGATGCAGGATCATCTCTGTCTCGCGCCGGGTCGGCTCGTTCCAGACCAGGCGGATGCGGCCGTCGCGAACCTCCATGAGGACGCGCGCCGAGGCGCTTTCCCGGTTGAAGCATGCAGCCACGAACACATTGGTGTCGATCACGACGTCTTCCATGCCCACCCCGCAAGTGCAATCCTACCCCGAGGAAGGCGGGTGCAGGATAAGGAGATCGATTTTGACGATCGATTACACCAAGCGCGATGGGGTCGCCTACATCACGCTGAACAATCCCGATAAGGCGAACATTCTCGACAAGCCGACATCCGACGCTATCGCAGAGGCTTGGATCGACCTGTGGGAAGACCGCAGCATCCGCTGCGCGATTTTGACCGGTGCGGGTGACCGGCATTTCTGCGGGGGGCACAATCTGGCGCCGCGCCCGAACATCACCGAAGAAGAACGTGAATACCTGCGCACCCGGCGCATTTTCTGGCCGCTTTCCGGCACCGTGAATGGCCAGAAGACCGGCGTCGACGGGCGGATGGGGGATCATTATCCGCGGGTGTGGAAGCCCGTCATCGCCGCGGTCAACGGTTGGGCAGCCGGGGCGGGCCTCTATATCCTGCTCTCCTCAACGGATATCCGCATCGCGAGCAGAGAGCATGCGCGGTTCAAATTCGCGCTGCTGTCCCAGGGTTGGTTGGGTCACGGACCGGGTGCGAGCCTGCTGATCCGCCAGCTTCGTTATATCGACGCGATGAAGGTCCTGCTGACCGATGAGCCTTTCGGCGCCGACGAGGCTCTGCGGATCGGCCTCATTAATGAAGTCGTCCCGCATTCGCAGCTGCTCGAGCGGGCCGAGAAGATCGCCCGCCATATCGTTACGCTGCCGCCGGTCGCCGTCCGGATGATGAAGGAATTCGTAGTCCGTTTCGGCGACCTGCCGACCGACCAGGCCTGGCAAGTCCAGAACCTCATGAACGCGATGCTCATCCAGACGACGACAGATGGCGAGGAGGGGCGTCAGGCCTTCAACGAAAAGCGGCCGCCCCGCTTCACCGGCGCGCTGCGGCGTCGCGGTCCGGCCTGGGAGGAGCCCTCGGGACAGGATGCCGAGCGGCTCGACGAGGCCTACCGCAGCGGCGAATTCTAAGTTGACGCACTCGCGTCCGTGCGGGCAATCAGCTCGAGACGATCGGCGAGCCGGTTCAGCTCCCACTCGCGAGCCAGAGCCGCTGCCTCGCGCCAGGTCGGGGTCTGATCACCTAAGGAGGGGAGGGGAGCCGAGGCATCCATCGTCGCGATCGCACGATAAAGCCGCAGCTCCTCTGCCTGGTTGGCGAACCTGCCCTGTTCGAGCGCGGCTTCTAGTGAGCCGTACCGGCGCAGCAGGCTTGCCGCACTTCGCGGCCCGACACCCTTGGCACCCGGTATCTTGTCCGACGAATCGCCTCGCAGGGCGATGAAGTCGGGAACCTGCCGCGGTTCAACACCGTAACGTTCACGCACCTCGGCGGGTCCGATCCGTGCCATCTCCCCGGCGCGCACCGGCTGCAGGATCGTTGTAGAACCCGAAGCCAACTGAAATGCGTCGCGGTCGCCACTGGCCACCACGGCGGTGCCGCCGCGCCGTTCCTCCTGCGCGACCGCGGCGGCGAGGAAGTCGTCAGCCTCGTAACCGGGCGCCTTCGCATAAGCGAATCCGCACGCCGCAACCAAGTGCGGGAGGACCGCGAGCTGATCCAGCAGCTCCGCGTCAAAGACCCGCCCGCCCTGATAGCCCGGCAGCGCCCGATGCCGGTAGGTGGGTGCCTCGAGCGTGTCCCAGCCGACGAGCACCGCGCGCGGCCGTTCCTGCGTATAAAGCCGCAGCAGGAAATTCGCGAACCCGACAATCGCTCCGGCCCCCCTGTCGCCGCGGCGGCGGATCGATTTCGGCAATGCGTGATAGGAGCGGTGCGCGAAGGAGTCGCCGTCGACCACGAGCAAGGATCGGTTCATAATTTGCGCGCGTCTGCTTGTCCGCGAATGGCGTTGGCGGGTCTAGGATGGTGCCAATCGAACAAAATACGGGACGAGTCAATGCGCGTGCTGATTTGCGGCGGCGGCGTGGTCGGCGCCTCGATCGCTTATTTCCTGAGCTGCCGCGGGAT
>JAFMSA010000296.1 GCA_017353855.1 Alphaproteobacteria bacterium | reverse complement strand
CATATGGTCAAGGACAGACCCAAACCGGCCGAGGGCAAGCCCGGGGCAAAGCCGGCGAAAGCCACCCCGGCCGCCACGAATGCCAAGCCCGGTCCGACTGCCGGCCCCCCCGGCAGCGACGACAGTTCGCGGATCAGCCGCCTCGATGCGCAGGGGAATGTCCTGGTCTCGACTGACACCGATATCGGCCGGAGTGATTACGGCGTCTATAACGCCGAGACCGGTATTGCGACGCTCCTCGGCAATGTCACTCTCACCCGCGGCCCCAACGCCATTCGCGGCCAGTATGCCGTCGTGGATCTCAACAACAATATCAGCCGCTTGATGCCGGCTCCCGCCACACCCGGCGCGCCGGCGCCCCGCGTGGAGGGCCTGTTCGTCCGGCAGGACACGGGAGCGGCGCTCCCCGGTGAGGCCAAGCCCGCCTCCCACCCGACGGCGAAGAGCGCACCGAAACAGTGACCGGCGAAAGCCCGAAATTCCGCGCTCAGCCGAGAGCGGGCGGCGCCGATTGGCGACCGCGGCTGGTCGCCGACAATCGCGGCCTGCGCGGACAGGGTCTCGGCAAGAGCTTCAAGAGACGCCCGGTCCTGCGCGAGGTCAACGTCAGCGTGCAGCGAGGCGAGGTCGTCGGGCTGCTCGGCCCGAACGGCGCGGGAAAGACGACTTGCTTTTACATCATCACAGGTCTCATCGCCGCCGATACCGGGGTTGTCAGCCTTGACGGCCGCGACATCACTGATCTTCCGATGTACCGGCGAGCCCGCCTTGGGATCGGCTATCTGCCTCAGGAGGCCTCGATTTTTCGCGGTCTCACTGTCGAGCAGAACATCCGTGCCATTCTCGAAATCGCCGAGCCGGCGCCGGATTTGCGCGAGGCGATGCTCGATGCGCTGCTGGCCGAATTCTCGATCACGCATCTGCGCCGAGCTCCGGCGATGGCGCTTTCCGGCGGCGAGCGGCGACGCTGCGAAATCGCCCGAGCGCTCGCGACGCAGCCGCATTTCATCCTCCTCGACGAGCCCCTTGCCGGCATCGACCCGATCGCCGTTTCCGATATCCGCGATCTGGTCGCTCATCTCAAGGACCGCGGCATCGGCGTTCTCATCACCGATCACAATGTGCGCGAGACCCTCGAGATCGTCGACCGCGCCTACATCCTTCACGACGGCCGAGTGCTGATGGAAGGAGAACCCGCCGAGATCGTCGCCAACGCCGATGTCAGGCGCGTTTACCTGGGTGACAGATTTAGCCTATAAGCCGCTCCTCTACGGAGCGTGACGTGAGTAGGACCGGCTTTTCACAGCGGCTCGAGCTTCGCCAGGCGCAGGCCCTGGTCATGACGCCTCAGCTGCAACAGGCGATAAAGATGTTGCAGCTCTCGAACCTCGAATTGACGCAGTTCGTCGATGCCGAGATTCAACAGAACCCGCTGCTCGACAGGCACGAACCGGACCTTGACGAAGCCGCGGCGCCGCAGGCGATCGAGGCCGCCGACGGCAGCACGCCGGCGCCTCTGGAGCAGGCGATCGCGGTAGAGTTCACGCCAGAGGCCTCCGAACAATGGCACGCGACCTCCGGAGAGGAAGGAGACGGCTCGGCCGATCTCGGCTCCGGACGGCATCTGTGGCAAAGCCGCAGCTCGGCGCTCGACGGTCCCGAGATCGAACAGACCGCCACGCGCCCCCGCACGCTCCGCGAGCACCTCCTCGAACAGATCGGAACCGATCTCGGCGACCCTCGCGACCGCCTGATCGGGCTGCATATTCTCGATCTGCTGGACGAGTCGGGGTATCTGCGAACCGGTCTCGATGGGGTGGCCCAGCTTCTCGGGTGCGAGTCCGGCCGGGTCGAAACTGTCTTCGCGCGACTGCAGCAATTCGATCCGCCAGGCGTATTCGCACGCAATCTGCCGGAGTGCCTCGCTTTGCAGCTGCGCGACCGCAACCGCCTCGATCCCGCTATGCAGACCCTGCTCGACAATCTGCCCCTGCTCGCGACGCGGAATATCTCCGCGCTCATTCGGCTTTGCGGGGTCGACGCCGCCGATGTCGCCGAGATGATCGCAGAAATCAAATCGCTCGACCCGCGGCCGGGGCTCGCATTCGACCCGCCGCTCGCCCAACCGGTCGTGCCCGACATCCTGATGCGCGCGCAAGCCGATGGCAGCTGGCTCGTCGAACTCAACGCGGAAACCCTGCCCCGCGTGCTGGTCAATCAACGATACTTCGCGCAAATACGTGGGGCAACCCGAAGCAAGGCCGAGCGGGATTACCTGACCGAAAGGCTGCACGCGGCAAACTGGCTGGTCAAATCACTGCACCAGCGGGCAACCACGATCCTCAAGGTAGCCGGCGAAATTGTCCGCCAGCAGGACGCATTTTTCCGCCACGGCGTGCAGTCGCTGCGGCCGCTGATTTTACGCGACATCGCCGATGTGATCGGCATGCACGAGAGCACGGTGAGCCGCGTTACGAGCAACAAATATATGGCCACCCCGCGCGGCCTCTACGAGCTCAAGTATTTCTTTACCTCTTCGATCCCGGCATCGCGTGGCAGCGGCGCACATTCGGCCGAAGCGGTACGCCATCGCATCCGCAGTCTGATCGAGAGCGAACCGGCGCACGATACCCTGTCGGACGAGCGGATCGTCGAATTGCTCCAGCAGGACGGGGTCGACATCGCCCGCCGCACCGTTGCAAAGTACCGCGAAGCGATGCGTATTCCCTCCTCGGTGCAGCGACGCCGCGAAAAAATGCCGGCGCTGTGAAACCACCGACTGCGCACGGACGAATGGCACGCCGGATGCCAAAACGAGAGCAGGCCGCCACAACCCGCTTGACCGAGGGCGGACGCGTTCCCACTTCCCGGAAGCCTCAACGGCAGCCCAACCCCTGCGGCGAGGGCACTTAATCCATGCAGCTCACTACCACGGGCAAGCAGATCGGTATCGGCGATGCGTTGCGCCGCCATATCGAAGCCACCTTGACTTCCATTCTTGAGAAGTACTTCAAAACCGCGATCGAAGCGCATGTCGTGATTTCAAAGGAGGCGCATCTGATCCGCGCTGAGGTTTCGTTCCATATCGGGCGCGGGATCGAGGTCAACGCGCATGCGGCGGCATCGGAGGCTTACGCGGCATTCGACGCGGCGGCCGAGCGCCTGGCCAAGCGGTTGCGCCGTTACAAGCGGCGGCTGCGCGACTACCATGCCAAGGCCCGCGACCATTCGCTTGCCAGCGAACGCGCGATGGCCTATGTGCTTGCGCCGATCGAGGAGCAGGAAACCGGAGGCGAGGGGACAGCGGGGGCAGAAGCCGACGGCCAGGGCGGAGGACCTGCAGTTATTGCCGAGATGAGCACCGAGTTGCCGAACTTGACCGTCGGCGAGGCGGTTATGCACATGGATCTCGCCGACGTCGCTGTTTTACTCTTCCGCAATCGTTCGCATGGCGAACTCAACCTTGTCTACCGGCGCTCCGACGGCAATATCGGGTGGATCGATCCCCAACTCGACCCTGCGCGTCGGGCGGATCAGCGTTCCTCCTGAAGCCCGCCAGTCTCGCGTGTACCGTCGATAAACCGGGATGTCATGGACCGCCAGCTGAAGCAGGCGGCTTGCCCGCGTCCTCGTCCGTCGAGCCCGACTCGGCCGGCCCGGCTTCGCAGCCGCATGACGCCAGCCCGTGCGCCCGAGGCGATTGCCGCGGCAGGATCCCCGGCCTCGCTGGGCCTTAAGGCGTTTCGCGTCGCCGCGTGCCCTTGTCGCCTGCGCGGCAACCGTTTTCTAGCCAAGCAATCGCGCCGCGTCAACCGCTGGTCGGCTTTCCGCCGCCGCCTGAAAGCGGGGATCCCCAGCCGGAGATCATGATGGAGATCAACGATCTGATCACGCCGCACAGCGTCCTCGCGCAGCTGCGAGCCACCAGCAAGAAGCAAGCACTTCAGGAGCTTGCAAAACGAGCCGCAACCGCGACGGGCCTCCACGAGCGCACGATTTATGACGTTCTGAGCGAACGCGAGCGCCTCGGCACGACCGGCATCGGAATGGGAATCGCCATCCCGCACGGGAAGCTCCCCGGGCTCACCAAGCTCTATGGGCTCTTCGCCCGCCTCGAACGCCCGATACCATTCGAAGCAATCGACGAGCTGCCGGTCGATCTGATCTTCCTGCTGCTGGCGCCGGAAACCGCCGGCGCCGACCATTTGAAAGCGCTCGCCCTCGTCTCGCGGTTGTTGCGCGACCGGGCGATTTGCGAAAAGTTACGCGGTACGGATAACGCTGACGCTCTCTACGCTTTGCTCACCGATCACACCGCGACACATGCCGCGTAGTGGCGCCGCACCGGCTTCAGTGCACGCTGAGCGGCTCCAAATCGTGTTGACGCACGGTCGCAAAAGCCAGCGAGCGGTCGGGGAGGATCGCTATTTGCGTGCCGTCCGCAGCGTGGACGGCGTATCCTACGGTATTGTCGACGGCCACAGGTTTGACATAGGCAAGATCCTGCATCCCAAACAGCGCCAGTTCTCTTGCCGACATATGCCGGATTCGTTCAATCTCGTTCATCACTATCCTTTCTCCGGGCGGCCCGGAGAGGTCGCCGCGTCAGGAGCCGGAGCCGACCGGCGCGCGTTTCGGCGAGGCCGTCTCGGCGCTCCTGATTTCGACCGTATGCACGCGACTCTCGATCTGGGGACGCACTAAATCGATGTGCAACAGGCCATTGTCAAGCCAGGCACCCTTTACCTCGATGCCTTCGGCGAGCACGAACGAGCGCTGAAACTGACGCGCCGCAATGCCGCGGTGAAGATAAACGCGCCCAGTGTCGTCGGTCTGCTTGCCGCGCACCACCAGCTGGTTGTCCTCGACCGTTATGCTCAAGTCGCTCATCATGAAGCCGGCCACCGCAAGAGTGATCCGTAGAGCGTTTTCACTAAGTTGCTCGATATTGTAGGGCGGATATCCGTCGGAAGAGACTTTGCTGACCCGGTCGAGCGCGCGCTCGAAGTGGTCAAACCCCAACAGCAGGGGTGAGTTGAACAGCGACAGTCGCGACATGCATGTTTCTCCTCTGCCTCGAGCGAGACTCTGCGACCGGCCCAGGGTGCGGCGCGCGGTTGCAGATCGTGCATCCTGCGGGGATTATTTGGTGCCAATCGGGGCGACAATCAAGCGAGCGTGTCGCTCGTGCACCTCTCGTTATTTGCGGCTTGCCGCGACACGCGAATAGTAAACTAATCGATCACGATATTGCTGGCGGGGAGGTTCCGTGCGCTGCTATGAACACCCATATCAAGTCGGCCTTATTCTCCCACGGGCATTTGGACGGGGCGCAACAATGGCGAAACGGCTGCTCAACTGGCGCATTCTACTGGCGCTCTTCTTTAGCGTCAACCTGGCGCTTGCGCCCGCAATAGCCGAGGCGCGGGCGGGCAGCTCCTATGGCGGCCGGCCATCGAGCATGGGCAGCAGGGGATTGCGAAGCTACGAGAACAACGGCGCGCAGCCGCTGAGCCGGAGCCTCACGCCGTCGCCGCAGACCCCCCGCCAGCCCGGGTTTGCACCGGCGGCGCCTTCTCCGGTCTACGGAGGCGGCAGCTTCTTTCAGCGACACCCGTTCCTGACCGGACTGGCCGGGGGGTTGTTCGGTGCCTGGCTGTTTGGCCACAGCGGCCACGCGGCGGGCGGTGCCGCCGCGGGAGGATCGATGCTCGGCGGTCTGCTACAGCTTCTGATCATCGGACTGTTGATCTATTTCGCGGTCAGGCTGTTCCGCGGGTGGTCCTTTGCCGGCGGCGCACGCGGTGGCGGACCCGGCTGGCCGCCGCGTT
>JAFMSA010000295.1 GCA_017353855.1 Alphaproteobacteria bacterium | reverse complement strand
GGCCGCGCATGGAACGTTGTGAGTATGACAAGCTGGACCAGGCCGAAGACCGCATGTGGTGGTTCGCCGCCCTGCACCGGAATCTCGATGTGCTGTCTCGCCGATTGCTGCTCGAAACTGCGGGCCGACCCGTCTTGGACGCCGGTTGCGGAACCGGCGGGTTGCTCGCGCGGCTGAAAAAAACTTATCCCGAGAAAACGGTTTTCGGACTGGACCTCGATCCGCGGGCCTGTGCGCGCGCGGCCCTCAAGGGCGCCCGGCCGGTTTGTGTGGGCTCGGTGAACGACCTGCCTTTCGCCGACAGCACCTTCGCCGCGATTTTCAGCGCAGACGTGCTGTGCCACGACGGTGTGCGCGAAGACGCGGCTTTGCGGCAATTCCATCGCTGTCTGGTGGAAAATGGCTGGCTTATTCTCAGCCTGCCGGCCTATCGCTGGATGCTGTCACGACATGACGTCGCGGTGAGCAATATCCGGCGCTATACCGGTAACGGCCTTCGGTCGCTACTGCAAGCGGTCGGCTACCAGACGGTCTATCTCTCGTATTGGAATACACTGCTTTTTCCGCTCATGGTGATCACGCGCAAGCTCCTCCCCGCCAATCGGGCCGCCACCAGCGATGTGAAACTCTACCCGCCTGTGCTAGACATTCTGTGTCGTGTAGTGACGGGAATTGAAACCGGATTGCTGAGGATCGGGCTGAGAATGCCGTTCGGCGGCTCTGTGATCGCCGTCGCAGTCAAGAGAGACGCCGCTCATGGCTGACACCGAGCTCGCACCGTCCCGCTTGGCACTTTCTATCGTGATCCCCGTCTATAACGGGGCGGACAGCATCGCGGAGCTGGTGAGCACTCTTGAGGAGCTTTCCATCGACGGCGGGCACGAAATCGTGCTCGTTAATGACGGCAGCCCCGACAATAGCCTCGAAATCTGCAGGGAGTTGGTCGCCAGGGCGCGCGTGCCGATCACGCTCGTCAGCCTCGCGAGAAACTATGGTGAACACAACGCTGTTATGGCGGGTCTGCGCCATGCAAGCGGTGCTCACGTGATTACTATGGATGACGATCTGCAAAATCCGCCGGAGGAGGTCCGGCGGCTGCTGGCGTTCGCACAGCGCAGCGGCAAAGAAGTCGTCTACACCTGTTACGCGGATAAGCGGCATGCGATGTGGCGCAATCTGGGCAGCCGGTTTGCCAACCGGGTCGCTGACTTCGTGCTCGAAAAGCCCAAGGGCCTTTATCTGTCCAGCTTTCGCTGCATGAGCGCCTTCGTGGTACGGGAAATCACCAGCTATAAGGGCCCGTTTCCTTATGTCGATGGCCTGATACTGCAGGTGACCCAGGATTTCGGCCAGCTGATGGTGCAGCATTTGCCGCGGGCGGCCGGCCGAAGCAACTACACGATGCGCAGACTTTTACGACTGTGGACGAGCATGTTTGTCAATTTTTCAGTTATGCCGCTCAGGCTCAGCACGATCACCGGCTTCATTTTGAGCGGTCTGGGAGCGATCGCCGGGGCAATGGTCGTTGCCGAGGCGCTGATTTACTCGCCGCCGGCGGGCTGGGCCTCGCTGATGGCGACGGTTTTGCTCCTCTCGGGCGTGCAGCTGGTTATTCTTGGCATCGTCGGCGAATACCTCGGGCGGCTCTATCTGACGGCAAACGGAAAACCTCAATCAGTGGTAAAGGAAGTCTGCCGCAGCCACTCATTGCCTGCCGAAGCCGGGACGCCTGCGTGGTCGCACGAGCATGCATGAGCCGATGGCCCCTTACTATCTCAGCCTGATCGCGGCGGTTCTGCTCGGCAGCGCGGGACAGATCGCGCTTAAATCGGCCGCCAATGCGTCGACGAGCGTCACCGCGCAATTTCTCAATCCGCTGACGATCCTCGGCCTTGCCGTGTACCTCCTCGCGGCGCTTTGCTACATTTTGGCAATCAAGAAGATCCCGCTATCCCTTGCGTTTCCGTCGGTCGCTGCGAGCTATGCGGCCGTCGCGGTGCTTGCGCACCTGCTGTGGAACGAACCTTTGGGGTGGCCGCAGATGGCCGGCATCGCACTGATCGGCGGTGGCGTGCTGCTCATCCACCAATAGTGAAGGCGCTTCCCCACGGTTTGCGCCGGAGGGTTCCGTCCAAATTTGGAGGGAGCGGAATTGGCGCTTTACGTCACGCTGTTGGGCGATGCGGGATCGCCCGTAAAACCAACACCGACAAACACACCCGGAAGTATCTCCGCGGTCAGAAACTGGCCGATGCGTGTCAGACCCGCGAAGCCGTCACCAAACTCGCTCGCACGGTGAGGGTAAGCGGGTAGTTCACTACCTGAAGAACGTGCGGATCCCGGCGATAACCCGATCGACCGCCTCGTCCGGGAGCTGCGGGTAGATCGGCAGGCTGAGGATTTGCGAGGCGGCGCGCTCGGTGATGCCGAGGCCGGACGGACCGGAGACAAGGCGGCCGATGTACGCCGGCTGGCAGTGGACCGGGACCGGATAGTGGATCCCCGTACCGATCCCGGCTTCCCGCAAGCTCGCCCGCAGCGCATCCCGCTCGGCGAGCCGGATCACGTACTGATGGAAGACATGACCCGTGCCCGGCCTGCGTGCCGGAAGCGCCAGCGGCAAACCGGCGAGGCCGGCATCATAGCGCTCGGCGATCGCGCGCCGGCGCGCATTGCCGGCCGTAAGGGCGGCGAGCTTGACGCGCAGCACCGCCGCCTGCATCGCATCGAGACGCGAGTTGGTGCCGGGGCGGGCGCTCACATAACGCTCGCGCCAGCCGTATTCGCGAATTTCACGCAGCGCCGCTGCGAGCGCAGGATCCTTTGTGACGACCATTCCTCCATCGCCCAGGGCACCAAGGTTCTTTGTCGGGTAAAAACTGAAGCATCCGATATCCCCGAACGATCCGGTCAGCCTGCCGTGATAGACCGCGCCGTGGCTTTGTGCGCAGTCTTCGATAAGTTGCAGACCACGCGCGCGAGCGATCTCTGCGAGAGGGGATAAATCGGCCGGCTGACCATAGATATGAACCGGCAGCACTGCCGCCGGCCGGCCGGACGCCACTGCCTTCAACGCCCGCGCCAGCTCGTCGGGGGCCATTGTGTAGGTCCCCGGCTCGACGTCCACCAATACGGCGCCGGCGCCTGCCCGCTCGATTGCGGCGACCGTCGCAACAGCCGTGTGCGACACGGTGAAGACGAGGTCCCCCGCGCCGACGTTGGCTGCCCGCAACGCGAGTTCGATCGCGTCCGTCCCGCTTGCGCAGCCAACGGCGTAGGGCACGCCGATAAACTGCGCAAAGGCGGCCTCGAACGCCTCGACCTCGCCGCCCAGGATGTATGAACCGCCCTCGAGAACGCGGGTAATTGCGGCATCGATATCGGCGCGCTGCGCAAGATAGCCGGCGCGAGGATCGGTCTGAGCAATCACGGCGAAAGAGTTAATCGACGACATGACATTACGCGGGAGCCCACTCCGCGCGTGCGAGGGGCGCGACTGGCGGCGAGGTATCCATCTTTCACTGCTCGGGGCTCTCAGAGATAGCTTTTCAAATGCTCGCGATAGTAATCCAGGGACAGACGCAACCCCTCGACGACACCGTATCGCGGCCGCCAACCGGAAAGTTCCCGAAAGAGGTGGTCGTCGATCAGGAAATCACCGACATCGATGCGTTGGCGCTCCGGCGGAAATTCACGGATCTCGTATCTGCCGGCGCCATTGGCCTCGACAAGGGCATCGGCCAGAGCCAACAGGCTAATCTGCTCACCGGCGCCGACATTGAGCGCCAGACCCTCCGCATCCGGCGTGATCGCGGCATGGAGAAACGCCTCGGCCGCGTCGTCAACATAGAGCAGATCGCGGCGCTGCTCGCCGCCCCAAACCTCGAAGGCCTCATCCTCGATGACACGGCGCAGCCAGATGCCGAGGAACGTCTGACGCGCGTCCTTGATCCGCATCCCCGGGCCGTAGACATTGGTCAGCCGCAACGAGCGGGTCTTGATGCCATAGACGTCTCGGTACAGCAGGTGGTAGGCCTCGCCTGCCATTTTGTTGACACCGTTCACGTCCACCGGCCGCAACGGATGCCGCTCGTCGACCGGAAGATACTCCGGCCGGCCGTATATCTGGCGAGTTCCGGCATGCACGATAGCGATCCTCGGGTTGACCGCCCGGCAGGCTTCGAGCAATTGCAGCTGCGCGGTGCAATTGATCGCCAGATCCACTTCGGGGGACGACATCGAATCGAGGTGGCTCGTCTGCGCCGCCAGATTGAACAGAAAGTCGCGACCCGCGAGAAGATGCGGCAGCCCATAGCCGCCGCGAATATCGGCGATGTTGATGGACAAGCGATCGCGGATATCCGCGATATTGGCGAGATTGCCGCCATATTCGGGGATCATGCTGTCGACCAGCAGCACCTCGGCGCCGAGTGCGACCAGTCGGCGCGCTATGGCCGAGCCAATCAGGCCGAGGCCGCCGGTAATCACCGCCCGGGCGCCGGCATAGGCCGCAAGCCGTGAGTTGACGCTGGGCTCACGGTTCCTGGTCATAACCCCAAAAACGACTTTCGTGAAAGCGGGACGGCCAGAAAAATGGCCGCCCCTCCCGTTGCGTTCTCCCGCAAAAACGCGGTCGACGGCCCACCTATTCCAAACGAGGTCGGTCTGTGCGGCTCCCACACCCGGTTCACCCTCTTAGGATGAGCGCGGTCGAACCAAAGAGCGACACATGGGCCGACCCCGATAAACCTGTGATCGAGTGACACGCAACCTAGCGATGGGGTGCATCTCTCAATCCCGCGCTGCCAGACGGCAAACTCTTCAACCGAAAGCTCATGAGCCAAGCTTGGAGGCTCATTGCGCCGCGGCGCACCAGATCACCACATCGGCATTCGTGGCTTTTAGCCGCGGAACCCAACACCTGCGGCAGGGGCGGCCAGTAGAGATTGATCGTCGACGAAACCCCGACCTGCGATGGGTTATCGGGTCATCCGGGTCCTGTTCATTATCGCCGCACCAAACGTCAAGCCGGGTGCTCGTCGATCTCATCGCGTCCCCTGAGCGGCGCCGGTCTTGGATCGGACCAGTCTGTGGACCGTCACCGCTCGCACCGGGTGCTGGGGAGCAAGCGGAGATTTGCCTCGCGAGGACGCTTGCGTAACTTTCGCTTGGGCAGTCGCGCGACGGGCTTGCCCGAGGGACGGATGTTCAGTCGGCCGTGCTCGATTGCCAATGCAGTCGCGATGCCGGGAGGTGCGTTGGCGAGGCCCGCAGCAGTGACTGGGGTTGCGGGCCCGGCACACCGCCGCGCTAAGGCTAATCTCTCGCAGCAGCGCCTTCACGCTGACGCTCGCGGGGTGCAGCTGGGTTCTCGCGATCTTCGGAAGCCGCACGGGCGGCCAGCGGGTTGGTGTCGCCGGTGATCAACCGCGCACCGCGGCCATAGGTGAGCCAGGCCCAGATCCAGTTCAGAAATACCGCCATACGGTTGCGGAACCCGATTAGGAAAAAGATGTGGACGATGCCCCAGAGAACCCAGGCGACCCAGCCGGTCAACCGGATCCAGCCGAGATCGGCGATCGCGGAGTGCCGGCCGATCGTCGCGAGCGTCCCTGCGTCGCGATAGCGGAACGGGGGCGGCGCGGGCTCGCCGCACACTCGGCCGGCGATCAATTCGCCCACATACCGCCCTTGCTGTTTGGCGACGGGCGCCAGGCCGGGCAACGGCTCGCCGCCGGGTCCCCTGACAAAGGCAGCGTCCCCGAGGACAAAGATCTCCGGATGATTGAGGACGGACAAATCCGGAGCGACCTCTACCCGGCCGCCCCTGCCGG
>JAFMSA010000294.1 GCA_017353855.1 Alphaproteobacteria bacterium | reverse complement strand
GCGCGGTACGTGCATAACCTGGACAAGGGCACTACGACAACGTTTTCCGATAGTTCTGCCGGTTGGCGCGCTCCCGCGCTCCGCCCACCACAGTCTGGTCCGGGCTTTGCGTTTTCGACGCCGGAGCTTGCGGCCGGACAATGCGTCGTCAGGCTTGGCCTCGTGACACGAGGATGCGGTTTCGTTTTTCCGATGTGTTCGGGACCCGGCAGCTCACCTTCAGCAGCGCCCCGGGAACACTCGGCCAACCTCGCGAAGGTGCCTCAGCGGCGTCGTCCGTGTCGGTTCTCGCCGGCCGGGAAATCCTTGGCGGGTGTCCGGGAGCCGGCTGTGGCAGCGCCGTCCGGAGGCGAGAGCGCACGGATGACCAGCGCGTTTATAAGCTCGTGTCCGGCGCCCTCCGGGAGCGGCGATCGCACGGATGATCTCGGGCTCTTTGTGGATTTGGATTCGAATTCATTACGAGAATCCCGGTTGTTTCCGGGCGCCGCAGATGCATGGCGGGAACATCATGGCAGAGTCCTCAGCGACCGCGCCGTCACGCAGTTGCCCTCGGGTAATCTTCATCCCGACCACGCCGGGCCCGCCACGACAAGCAGGTCCGCTTCCGGCACTGGCGCCGCCTCGCCTTCCTCTGCCGCCCGACGTCCCGGCTGATGCCGGCGGGTCGTCTCAGAGCGCCCGCCGGGATTTGAGCGCGGCCGTCAGAGTTCCATCGTCAAGGTAGTCGAGTTCGCCGCCGATCGGCACGCCCTGGGCGAGGCGCGATACCCGCACGCCGCGGCCCGCGACCCGGTCGGCCAGGTAATGCGCAGTGGTCTGGCCTTCGACGGTCGCGTTCAGGGCTAGGATCAATTCCTGTCCGGGCCGGATCCGGGCGAGCAGGCGCTCGATGCTGAGGTCTTCCGGGCCGATGCCGTCGAGCGCCGAGAGGGTTCCGCCAAGCACATGGTAGCGGCCGCGGAAGATCCCGGTGCGCTCGAGGGCCCACAGATCGGCGAGACCTTCTACGACGCAGATCGCCGTCGCGTCCCGTTCCGGGTCGCGGCATATCGTGCAGGGCTCGACCGTATCGAGGTTTCCGCAGATCGGGCATGGACGGATTGCGTGCGCCGCTTTGGCGAGCGCTGCCGCCAGGGGCTCGAGAAGGCTCTCACGCCGCTTGATCAGATGCAAAGCGGCGCGCCGCGCCGAGCGCGGACCGAGGCCGGGCAGCCTGGCGAGGAGCTGAATTAGCGTATCAAGTTCGGACATCACCCGGATGCGGCGGCGCGATGAAGCGAGGGCCCGCCGGGACTCTCGCAACGATCAGAACGGCAGTTTCATGCCCCCCGGCAGCTGGAGCCCTCCGGTCAGCTTTTGCATTTCCTGCTCGGCATGCGACGATACCTTCATCCGCGCGTCGTTGAAGGCGGCGATGATGAGGTCCTCCAACACCTCAACCTCGTCCGGCTCGAGCAGGCTCTTGTCGATCTTGATCTTCTTGAGATCGCCTTTGCCGTTCAAGGTCAGCTGAACCATCCCGGCGCCGGCCGCTCCTGTCATTTCCAAGGATTCGAGCTGCGCCTGCATCTCGGCCATTCTGGCCTGCATTTCCTGCGCCTGCTTCATCAGCTGGCCGATGTTCTTCATGCCCCGTCCTCTCCCAAGCTCGCTTCGTCCCCCGGATCATCCAGCAAGAGCTCGCCCGACTCCGGCTGCGCTGCCGCATACCGCTCCCGGACCGCGGCGATCGCCGCTCCGGGAAACGTCTCTAACACTGCCCGCACCAACGGGTGGCTCGCGACCTCGTTCCGCAGCTCCCGCTCGCGGCCCTGCTCTTGCTCATGCAGCGAGGGCTCGCCTTCGGCTTCGGACACGGCGATCATCCAGCGTATTCCGGTCCATTCGCTCAACAGCTGGCCGAGACGATTGGCGAGATCGGGCGGAGCTCCCGCTGCGAGCCGGAATTCGATCCGCCCGGGCTCGAAACTGACAAGATACACATGCGACCAGAGATAAGACCGGATCAACGCCTCGCGCCGCCTGTCAAACAGCGCGACGACCTCTGTGAAACTCTGCGGCACCGGATCGCGCTCCGGCACGACCGGAGGAGCAGCGGGAAGTCCGGCTATGGCGGTGTGCGCAGCCCCGGCGGTCGTCTGGCCCGAAACCGTCTGCGGTAACGGGGGCGCCGGCGAGGGAAGCGTCGAACCCGGCGAAACGGGAGCTGAGGTTGTGCTGGCTCCGGGACCGGGCTCGCACACGTGCGGGCTCGACTGCCGCTCGGCTAGCGCGACTGTCGGCGCCGCCATCACCCCTTCGGAGGATGGGCGTGCGGTGACCGATCGCACAAGCTCTGCAGGCGCGGGCAACTCGGCGACATACGCGAGGCGCACGAGCAGCATTTCGGTCGCCCGTATCGGCGAGGGTGCAATCTGCACCTCCTCCAGCCCTTTCAGCAACATCTGCCAAGTTCGGGCGAGAACTGACATCGCGAGCTTTTCGGCAAGCGGACGAGCGCGCTCGCGTTCGCCTTCGGCGATCGGATCACCGGCACCCGCCTCCGGGGCCAGTTTGAGCCGGGTCAGGAAATGGCTGAGATCGAGCAGGTCCTGCAAGACCAACAACGGGTCGGCGCCGCACTGGTAAAGATTTTCCGAGAGTTTGAGAGCGGCTTGCGCATCGCCGCGCAGCACACTCTCCAGCAGGTCGAAGACGAGGCCGCGATCGGCGATCCCGAGCATATCGCGCACTGCTGTCTCCTCGATCCGCCCGGCAGCCAGGGCGATCGCCTGGTCGAGCAGCGACAGGCCGTCGCGAACCGATCCATCGGCGGCGCGAGCAATCAGCGCGAGCGCCGCCGGGGAGGCTTCCACCCCTTCGGCCTCGGCGATCCGGCGGTAATGCTCAATCAGCTTTTCAACGGGCACCCGGCGAAGGGCGAAACGTTGGCAGCGCGACAGGACCGTGACAGGGACTTTATGGATCTCGGTGGTCGCGAAGATGAATTTGACGTCAGGCGGCGGCTCTTCGAGTGTCTTCAATAACGCGTTGAACGCGTTTTTCGAGAGCATATGGACTTCGTCGATGATGTAGACCTTGTATCTCCCCGAGACCGGCCGGTAACGCACTCCTTCGGTGAGGTCACGAATGTCGTCGACGCCGGTGCGCGAGGCCGCATCCATCTCGACGACGTCGGCGTGGCGATCCTCGCCGATCGCCAGGCAATGCGCACACTGGCCGCACGGCTGGGGGGTGGGGCCGCCCAAACCGTCCGAACCGATACAGTTGAACGCGCGCGCAAGGATCCGGGCCGTCGTCGTCTTGCCGACGCCGCGCACGCCGGTCAAGATAAAGGCATGGGCGATCCGGCCCGTCGCTATAGCATTCGACAGGGTGCGGACCATCGCCTCCTGCCCGATCAGTTCGGCGAAAGTCGAAGGCCGGTATTTGCGGGCGAGAACGCGATACGCGGTCGCCGAATCGCTCATCAACAAAACCTGTAGCGGTAAGGGAGACCGGACGGACGACCCAGATCGGAACTCGTTACGGCTGCTTCCTTCCGGACCTGACCGGGTTGGCGAGGGACCTGTCCGCCGCCGGCCTCCCTCGGCACTATATCAGCTGTCGGTCCCGCAAGGGCAAGCACCGCTTGGTGCCGCGGGCCAGGCCCGGCCCGCGGCAGGGCAGCGACTATCGGGCTTTCGCCAACGAAAAGCGAGGATCGGCCGCCAGACATTCCGCTTCCGGCAGCCCTAATTCCTTCCTCACGATATTTGTGCCGAGCACCATCGCGACCATTTTGTATGTCGCATGCCGGCGGCTCATGCCCTCGCGCCCCATGCCGCAGTCGGACGAGACGATCAGGCGCTCGGGCGGCACATGTTTCAACGCCTCACGGATCAACGCCGCCACCTGCTCGGGGCGCTCGACTTGCAGCGTGTGATGATCGACGACGCCGATGACCACTTTCTTGTCTTTGATCGCTTCGCCGATCGCCGGCAAATCGCCGGTGCCCGACGAGCAGGTCTCAAAGGTAATCGCATCGGCGTCGACCTGGTCGAGCGCCGCCAACATCGGACGGTAGCTCTGGATGTCCTGAAAGATCCGTTGCTGCGATGGATTGCCCCAGCAGGTGTGGCACCAGACCTCGGTCTTACCGCGCAGGCCCTTGACCGTGTTGTTGAACAATCTGACGAGATCGTCAGCCTCGAGCTTACCGAAAGGCTTGCCGCGAACCGGCACCATATGGATCTGCGGCTCTTCCAGCTGGATGACGGGGCAGCCCGCATCGGCCAACTCGGCGAGTTCGCTGTTGAGCGCCTCGCTCAGCGCCCAGGTCCTTTCAACCGGGTCCTTGTAATATTCATCGCTAACCGAGGCCGCGAGCAGCTCGGAAAGGATTGTCCCGAACTTGACGGGCTTCTTCGTCAGCCGCTGCGCCGCTTTCCACATTGCGGCGTATTGCAGGCGTCCGGGACCAACGGGCCCGGTAATCTTGGGCAGCACGCGCGCTTCGAGGAAGTCGTGCAGAATGTGCCCGCGCGGAGCGCCGCTCGCGAGCTGATACGCGCTCGGCTCCGCCGATGTCGAGAAGCCGGTCATGTGGGTCAGCGGATAACTTTGCCAGCTCATCCCGCTGATCTGCTCGTCGAAATGCGCATCGCCGTCGGTGCAGATGTCGAGGCCGGCGGTCTCCTGAGCCCGCAGGTAGACCGAAACGGCGTCTTCGTATTGTTCGCGGTAGCGCAGGTTCATCATCGCCTCGAGGAAGCTTTGTGCACCCAGGCCCGCGGTGTACCAGCTCGGGCGCGGCAGCGATCCGATGATCGAGGTAGGCAGAGTGATTCCCCCGGATGCGCTGTACATGACACCTCCCTTTCATGGCCTGATCGCGTTCGGGCCCGCAGTCAAACATTGGCCTGCGCCTGTCCTGGCTCACATCCGGCTCGGGCATGACCGAAGACCTCGCAGGCCTCGGGCGGAAACGCAAGCTAATACCATCGCCGCCGCCGTCCCGCCGGTGCTTGCCGATTGCAGCAATCGGGCTCATTTTTGTCACAGACTATCAGGAGGAGGCGCCCGATGACCATTGTCCTCGATCATACGATCGTACCGGCCCGCGACAAGGAGGAGGCGGCGCGGTTCTTTGCCCGGATTTTCGGGCTCCCGTATGAGGGTCCGGTTTCACATTTCGCTCCGGTGCGGATCAACGAGACACTGACGATCGACTTTGACAACTGGGAGAGTTTCGAGCGGCATCATTACGCCTTCAGGGTCAGCGAGGCGGAGTTCGACGGGATCTTCGACCGCGTTCGCGCCGAGAGGATCGCCTATGGCAGCGGGCCACGCTCTTCGGAAAACATGGAGATCAATCACCGCAACGGAGGACGCGGTTTCTATTTCCGCGATCCGAATGGTCACCTTCTCGAAGTGCTGACCGCCTAAGACCCGGCTGTGAACCGCATTCGATGGAGGGGGTAACATGTCGCTCAGTGTCGATCCAAGGCCGCCGGTCGCGGTGGGTCATGTCCGGCTTCCGGCAAGCGATGTCGTCGCTGCCGAGCGGTGGCTTCAAGCCGTCGGGTTACGCCCGATCTTCGCGTCCGATGAACTGGCAGTGCTCGAACTTCGCGGCGGTACGCACGTCGTTGTCAGGAAGTCGCAAGAGCGGCCGTCCGCCCGCGCCGCAGCACCCTTCGACCTGATGGTGGACGATATCGAGGCTGCGCGCCGCGATTATGCCGGAAAAGGCCTCCACCCCTCCGAGATCAGCAGAGGCCGGATCCATGACTCGTTCCACCTTCCGGGACCGGACGGGTTCGAATTCACCGTCACTTCGTCGCATGCCGGG